>DATEIF010000413.1:0-6826 GCA_035279205.1 Vineibacter sp. | reverse complement strand
GAGGCATGAGCGGGCGGGACGCCCGCGCTCCCGGGAGTAAGATCAGGCCATGACCGCGCTGGCCGACCGCTTTCCTCGCCAGACCATCGGACTTGTCGTCCTGTGGGCGATCGCCGCCGGTACCCTGGCGGCGGGCCTGGCGCTGCCGGCGGTGCGCGTGACCCGCCTGCGGCTGATCGACGAGACGTTGTCGGTCCTGTCGGGCATCGGCGATCTGTGGCAGGGCGGTTCGTGGCCACTGGCGATCATCATCGCGCTGTTCTCAGTGGCGTTTCCGATCGCCAAGCTGGTGCTGGCGGCATGGCTGTGGTTCGCACCGCACGGCCGGCGCGGCACGCTGCAGGCGCTGGCCGCTGGCGCCGGCAAGTGGTCGATGCTCGACGTGCTGGTGGTGGCGGTCGTGGTCGCCTCGATGCAGGGCGGCTTCCTGGTGCGGCTGCGGCCGGAGATCGGCATCTACCTGTTCGGTGCCTCGACGCTGATCGCCACCCTCCTCACGCGCCTGATCGACCGCTACCGGCGCCAGGCCGAGACTGAAAACGCGTCCTGATTCAAATCACGCCGCGGGTTCGTGCTCGCGGCAGAGGCGCAGGGTGTGATCGGGCTCGAGCGGGTCGCGCGTCAGGCCGCAGGTGAAGGCGCCGTCCTTGTGCTGCAGGAAGCGGCAGCTGCGGCACTGGCCGAAGGTGCGCCGGCCGTTGGCGCTCTGCAGCGCCGACAGCAGCACCGTCAACCCAGCTTCCAGATCTTCCCGGCGATCGCCGGTTGCGGTCATCGCGGTGCGCCACGCGGGTGGCGGTGACAATGCGCCCAGCAGCGCCTGCGCCTTGGCAGTCGGCACCAGGTGCACGACGCGCGCATCGTCGCGGTCGTGTCGACGGCGCAGCAACCCCGCCTTCTCCAGCGCGATCAAGCGCTGCGAGACGTTGCCCTTGGTGAGACCCAGGAACTCGGCGACGGCAATCGGCGTGTCGCTGTAGCGGTTGGCGCGCGCCAAGTAAGCCAGCGCCTGCAGATGCACCGGCTCCAAACCCTGCGGCGCGCCCAGCCGGCGCAGTTCGCTGCGCAGCAGCGCGCCGATGCGCTCGATCAGATCGAAGACCCTGTCCTCGGCCATGCCTATTGGTATCGCCAATAAACCATCTTGACAAGCCATGGCCTGACATATTGTATCGCGGCGATACTATCTTCGTGCGCGGGGGGAGAAATGCGATGAAACGACTGATGCTGTCCGTCCTGATCAGCGCCGCCGTCACACCGGCGCTGGCGCACGACCCGATCAAGAGCGCACCGAGCGCCAAGGCGGCGCCGACGTTCGACCTGGTGCGCACGGAGGTCCGGGTCGAGGGCGACACGCTGGTCTTCGCGCACGCCACCAGCGGCATGCCGGGCGCGCTCATTCCCGACCGCACCGGCAAGCTCGCCGGCGCGCCGGTGTACAGCTACGTCTGGCCGACCTCGCTCGACAGCGCCTCGGTCGGCTTCGAGGCGGCGCAGGGCATCCTGGCGCTGGCGGCGGCGGTCCATCCCGATTTCGACGACACGCCGCTGGACGACGAGAACGGCGACGGCAACCCGAAGAACGACGGCGCGGCGTGGCACAGCCACTGGGTGGTGCTGGTCAAGGACGCCGACTGCGGCCCGGCCGGCCTGAAGGTCAAGGACATCCCCAAGGGCGCCACGCCGAAACTGCCCAAGACCTGGCCCGGCCTGCCGCTGCTGATCGACAGCCCGGGCTATCGCCCCGGCTTCGGCGGCGACAAGGTCGAGGTCCGCGTACCGCTGAAGGACATCGGCGCGCCCAAGGACTTCAAGTACGACGGCGTCACCGCGGGGCTGCGCGTCAACGCCAACGTGCATGACCCGCTGCTGTGCGTGGAGAACGTTTTCAAGGTAACGTCAGGCGACCTCAGCCTGCCAGGCCGCGTGGCGCGCTGATGATGGTGGACCAGGCGCGAGGAGAGGTGGAACTCATGAAGGATCGCCTCGCGCCGGCATGGCGCATCAGCGAATGGCTCAACAGCGACGCGCCGCTGTCGCTGGAGTCGCTGCACGGCAAGGTCGTGGTCGCCTTCGCCTTCCAGATGCTCTGCCCGGGCTGCGTGCAGGAATCGATCCCGCAGGCCCGGCGCGTGCACGAGACGTTCGACGCCAATGCCGTCGCCACGATCGGGCTGCACACGGTGTTCGAGCATCATGACGCGATGCGCCCGGTGTCGCTCAAGGCCTTCATGCACGAGAACCGGGTAACGTTCCCGGTCGGCGTCGATGCGCATGACGGCGACGAGCCCCTGCCCGCCACGATGCGTGCCTACAACATGCAGGGCACGCCGACATTGCTACTGATCGATCGCATCGGCCGGCTGCGCCGCCAGACGTTCGGCCATGTGCCCGACCTGGTGCTGGGCGCCGAGATCATGGCGCTGATCGCCGAGCGCTAAGGCGTTTCGTCGTTTGACGGAACCGAAAGTCGAGTCGGTCGCCCCGTCATCCTGAGCGCACCGAGGCATCTCCCGCGAACGGAGACTCCATTCCCGGGAGATCCCTCGCTGCGCTCGAGATGACAGTTTGGCCGAATCACCGCAAGGTCCTTCGCTTCGCTCAGGACGACGGTACCCGTTCAACCGCGCTGGTCTTTACGGTCTGTCCGTTCCGGCTGCCGTGAAAGGTGTGCGGAAGCGGGCTGTGATCGATGCGAAGTCGGCCAGCTTGGCCTTCGAGCCGTCCGCCAGCGGCAGGGAGTCGTAGTCGAAATCGGTATAGCGCGCGGTGAGCGTCGCCGGATCAATGAATGCGGGCGGCGGTGGGCTGTCGTAGGGCATGCCCGCTAGCCAAGGCCTGCCATCGAAATTCCGCCGGATCAGCGACGGCAGGGGAAGGCGTTCCCACCATACGCCCTTCTTGATGGCGATCGCCGCCTCGGTGTCGGCCCGCGATCTCGCCCCCAGGGCTATCAACATCCCCGACAGTTCCGCATCAACGGCAGCATTGAACCCAGCACCCGGACCACCCGATGCGAGCGCGAGGGAGCCGATCAATGTTCCCATGAAATTGGAGGTCAGATCCTCCGGCGAGAATGCCGAGAAATCCTGAGACAATGTACCGAACGTCCTCAGTTCATGAGACCACGAGTCCACATAGGCGATGGCCTGGGCTGTCGCTATGGGATCCGCCGGCTTCTTCGGCAGGGTTGCGGTGCCCTCGCGGCAAGGAATTCTGGCGTAACCGGCGACAATGGCGTCATGGACGTATTTCGTCAGATCGACGTGATCACGCATGTGACCGATGTCCAGGATGCCGGCTTTGGCCGTGTACACGTAACCGACATTCGACAAGCCCGTGGACCCGTAGACGTGTCCGGTCACCGCGCTGGGCTCGATCGCGCCACTGATACCCAGAGCGCAGCACCGCCGCGAATCGGGTGGCGACAGGGGCGGAAGGGCATTCACGATCAGGTCGCGCAGCATGGCGTCGACGATACCCCGGCCCGTGCCGCTACCGATGATGTTCTCGGACAGAGTCGCCGCCTGCTCCTTGCTGAGGCCCAATTGATCGGCGGCCGCGGCAACTTCCTTGGCGACCTGCAGATTGTCGTATCGTTCGGTGGGAGTCTGGCCCTGCGATGGTTGCGTGCTGGACGTTGCCGACTGAACACGCGTCGCGTCCACCTTCTGCTTGGCCGCCGCAGCGCCCTTGACCATCTCGGCAAGCGTCGTGGTCGTGCCGTCGACCAGCTTGCCGAGGATCCGCGATGCATCGTCGAGGCCCGACATGTCGCGGAAGATGTTGGGCGTTCCCAGCAGCGTGAGCGCGGCGGCAAGGCCGATCGGGTCGGGCGCCGCCGGCGCGGGCGCGATCTGGATGACGTTCGACGGCAGCGGCGCGGGCGCGATGGCCGGTGCTTGCCCCCTGGGACCCGGCTCGACACCGGCGATCGCCGGCGGCTCTTCGGCCGTCATCTCGGTCCAGTTCCACATGCGCGTGACGTCGCGCTTCTCGCAGCTGTTGCAATGGCCGAGCTGCGCTTCGGCGAACAGGCCGCGCGTCGGCAGCGTGACGATCGACTCCCGCGGCTCGGGCACGACATCATCATCCGCCGCGAACGGCACGGGGCCATCGTAGATGAACGCAACCCGGTTGCCGGACACCGCGATCGGCTTGTCGTCGATCGCCGACAGCAGTTCGCTGTCACCCAGGGCCATTTCGAGGTACAGCCGCCGCTCCACCGGATCCATCAGGACCCAGACGGCCCGGTTGTAGTAGCCGATGTTGGCGTTGAGATGCTTCAGGAGGAACGCCTCCTTGATCTTGTCGGCATCTTTCGGATCCTCGATCTGCTGCGGCACTTTCGCCTGGTCTGGCGGCGTCGACGCCTCGGGTGCGGTCACAGTCACCGCCGCGGTCGCCGTGCCTTCGTTGTCGGCGGTGGTCGCATCGTTGAACCACAGGCTGAGGACGCCGCTGTTGCCGGCGACAAACGTCGCGTCCTTGCCGACGGCATAGAAATCCGGCCCGATCTTGGCCAGCAGCGAAAATGACGGCGCGCCCGGCATCGGCCAGGTGCCGTTGTCGGGCGCCGGCGCGCCCTGCTGGCCGTCGACGTCATACCTTGCCGTCGGCTGGCCCGTGACGGGAAACTTGACGAGGCCCGGTTGCGCCGTGGCGGTGACGTGGATCGTGCTTCCCTTCTCGACCATCATGTGCGCATCGAGCGGATACATCGGGAACTTCTGGGCATCGACAACCAGGCCGGATGCCGTGCCCGTGTAGTAGCGCGGGCCTGTCGCTGTGCCGGTCTGCCGATCCGGATAGACGTCGAGTTCGAGGCGCACGAGGGCGTCGAAAAACGAAAGAACCGACCGGTCGAGCAACGCCTGCTCCAGGATCGTCCGGAAACGAATGGCCGTGCCTCTGGTGAAGGAAAACACCGAGAACGGGATCAGCACCGCACGGCGGGTGCCGACATAGTCCGTGGTCAGGCGGAAATGGCGCAGGACCTCGTAGTATTGAACGGTCAGCGCATGGCAATGATTGTGGTTGGCCACGCGTCGCGTCTGCAGCGCGTTGCGCTCGGCCTGAGACGCCTGCACGATCACCGTGCTGTTCAGGCTGCGCGTATAGGCCGTGGCCTGGTTGATCGTGTCGTGCAGCTCCTGCAGGGACTCCGCTTTCAGGTCGCGATCGCCCCAGGAGTTACTGGTGCCGCCGCCCGCGGCCCAGTTTCCCGTATACTGCCCGTAGGCCTTGGCATCGTACGCCATGCCGCTGGAGAGCCCGCCTGCCCATGACCACCCGCCCTGGCTTTCCTTGAGGCCGGCCTCCGTCGTTTCGTCGATCGTGCGGTCACGCTTCTGCCAATGGGCGAGATCTTCCCTGGCCGCCACGCTGTCGAAACGACTGGCGGCGTCGATACGCGACCATTCAATGACGGCCAGTTGCGTGCTCTCGCCGGGCGCCAATGGCAGGCTGTACTTGATCTCGCCCAGCGAGTGCCCGAGTGCGTACCAGCGCTGCCGGTAGTCGAGCACATCGGCGAACTTGAGTTTCGGGGACGGCGGCTGAAGGTTGTCGGTGATGGCGACCGATCTCTTGATCGACGTGTCGATCGTATCGGCGTCTCGCGTCGAGCGAACGACGACCCGGTAGAAGACGTTCTCCTGGACCGGCAATGTCGACGGCGCCAGCGCCTCGCAACAATCGCCGCCGAGGCTGATCTTGACGGGCGACACGAAGGAGTGGGGAGACAGCGCGTAGTCGCACGGATCCGGCCTTTGGACGGACGGCAGATTGGCGGACCGGCACGCCGTTTCGCCGCTGTCTTCGTCAGCCTTTGGCCGCGCGACCAGTATCGGAAACTCGAGGCAAAGTTGTTTGCGCTCCTGGAGTGCGGACGACCATGGCACCGCATGGGTGGACTCGTTGCCCGCGGGGCCCGCACCTTCCTTCAGGAAATCGAACTCCTTCAGACCCAGTTGCGGGGCGGAGACGTACAGGCCGGGCACGCTGTCCAAGCCCGAGTCGATCAAAGATTTGAGGTCGAAGGACAGGTAGCCCGTGCTGTCCGATCGGAGCGTCGAAACGGGAATTGATTTTTCCGCGACGCCGACGGACAGGCTCACGACAATCCCGGCCACAGGCTGCCCTGTCTCCTTGTCGAGAAGGCGGCAGCGAACCTTCGTCAGCCGCTTCAAGCTGATCGACATGAGATCCCCCCAAGCGAAGGACGCTACCGCAACAGGTTCTGGACGATGCCGCGTTTGAAGCCGTTGGAGTCGTACGGCTTGCGGCCGGCATAGAGCGGTTCCGCCTTCACTGCGCTGACCAGAGTGCTGGCATCGGCGGGCGCGACGATATAGGCGCCCGTTGCCAGCATGCTCTTGGCGATCGCGTGGGCGGTCGTACGCACTTTGTGCGTGCTGAGCGGCGGCTGGCCACTGGCTTCGAGGAACAGCGCTTCGGCCAGATATCCGGTCGCCTCGTTGTCGAAGGCGGAGTGGCTGCCGATGTTCTGAATGTCGATGTGGGCGTGCGTGCATTCATGAACGAGGAAAGCCTGATCGCTCGGGCTTGCGAGGCTGAACGTGGCGGATACCGCCAGCGTGTCGTAGGCCATGTCGTAGGTCGCACCGGCCCCCGCCGATATACCCTTGCCGACCAGCAGCTTGATCGCACCGCTGTCGATACGGTCGGCAACGTCCTTGCTGTAGGCTGTCGGATAGACGCGCAGCGTGGAGACCAGGCAGAAGTTCAGCTTGCCGATGGTCGGGTTGGTGCGCAGGAACGTCGCGATATCGGTGCTGGTCACCGGCATTGTCACCTCCGATCG
>DATEIF010000412.1:0-9018 GCA_035279205.1 Vineibacter sp. | reverse complement strand
AGGCCGGCCGCATACCGCAACCCTGCCCTCCTCGGGAAGGAGGGGTTCGCCATGACCGCGCAGGAACAGACGCTGGCGCTGTTCGCGGGCATCCTCGGCCTGCTGGTGATCGCCTCCGCAGTCGGCGGCGTCCTGGCCTGGCGCAGCGGCGGCAATAGCCCCACCATCGCCAACCTCAACGCGCGCATCAAGGCGTGGTGGGTGATGGTGGCGCTGATTGCGGTGGCCTTCGTGTTCGGCAAGACCGGCGTCATCGTGCTGTTCGGCCTGTCATCGTTCCTGGCCTTGCGCGAGTTCCTGACGCTGACCCACACGCGGCGCGGCGATCACATTGCCATCGCCGGCGCCTTCTTCATCGTGCTGCCGGCCCAGTACGTGCTGATCGGCATAGACTGGTACGGCCTCTATTCGATCTTCATCCCGGTCTATGCCTTCCTGGTGATGCCCATCGTCGCGGCGTTGCGTGGCGATACCAAGAATTTCCTGGCGCGCATCGCCGAGGTGCAATGGGGCCTGATGATCTCGGTGTTCTGCGTCTCGCACGTGCCGGCGCTGATGACGCTCGACATCCCCGGCTACGAGGGCCGCCATCTGCTGCTGATCGCCTTCCTGGTGCTGGTGGTGCAGTCGAGCGACGTGCTGCAATACGTGTGGGGCAAGCTGTTCGGCCGCCACAAGATCGCACCGCAACTGTCGCCGTCCAAGACCGTGGAAGGTTTCGTCGGCGGCGTGCTCAGCGCCTCGGCGCTGGGCGCAGCCCTGTGGTGGATCACGCCGTTCTCGCCCGCGCACGCTTTCGGCATCGCACTTCTGATCACCCTGATGGGTTTCTTCGGCGGCCTGGTGATGTCGGCCATCAAGCGTGACCTGAACGTCAAGGACTGGGGCCACATGATCGAAGGCCATGGCGGCATGCTCGACCGCCTGGATTCAGTGATCTTCGCCGCGCCCATCTTCTTCCACATCGTGCGCTATTGGTGGACGCCGTAGTGCCACGCGATGTCCCTTCTGCCCGCGCAGGGGGAGAAGGGAGGCAGTCTCACTGAACTAAATGGTTGACTATCAGAGGCTCGCCATTATATTAAACCATATGGTTGAACAACAAACCGCCCAGCTCGACGCCGTCTTCCACGCGCTGGCCGATCCTACCCGGCGGCTGATGCTGCAGCGGCTGGCCGGGGACGACATCAGCATCGGAGCGCTGGCCGCACCGCTTGCCATGTCGTTTGCCGGTGCGTCCAAGCATGTGCGGGTCCTGGAAGATGCCGGCCTACTGCGCCGCCTGGTGCGCGGGCGGTGTCACATCTGCCGCATCGAGCCCGCACCGCTGGCGATGGCCGACGACTGGCTGCGCGATTACGAGCGCTACTGGACCGACCGGGTCGACATCCTCGAAAGCATCCTGCGCAAACCCGAACCGAAACCGAGCAAGAGAAAAAGGAGCAAACCATGACCACCTATGGCGTCCACACCGAGTCCGGTGCCGTCCGCCTGGAACGTGTTCTGCCAGGCCCGATCGAGCGCGTCTGGGACTATCTCACCGAAAGCGACAAGCGCCGGCAGTGGCTGGCCGCCGGATCGATGGACCTGCGCGTCGGCGGCGCGGTGGAACTGCGTTTCAACCACGCCGAGCTGTCGGCCAAAAAAGAACCGACACCGGAGCGCTACAAAAAGTATGAAGGCGGCCACACCAATCATGGGAAGGTCACACGCTGCGAGCCGCCGCGGCTGCTGAGCTTCATCTGGGGCAACTCTCCCGAAGACGACTCGGAAGTCACATTCGAGTTGAGCCCGCAGGGCAGCAACGTCCTGCTGGTCGTGACGCACCGCCGCCTGCGCGACCGGAACGCCAAGGTCAGCGTCGCGGGTGGCTGGCACGTTCATCTCGACGTGCTGGTCGACATCCTCTCCGGCAACGAGCCGCGCCCGTTCTGGTCGGCCCTCGCCGTGGTCGACGACGAGTACGAACGGCGATTCCCGGCGGGGTGAGGTAGGGACAAACGTCACCCCGAGCGTAGCGAGGATCTTTGGCGAACGGCGACCCTATTCTCGAGAGATCCCTCGCTGCGCTCGGGATGACAACTGGACGAAAGCGTGTTGACTGTAACCCGCAACCCGGAGAGGCTGCGCGCCGCGGCGCAGGCCGCAGGAAGACCGAGGCCTCATGCCAAGCGCGAGCAGCAAACGTGGAACTTCCGGGGCAATCCGTGTCGGCATCGGCGGCTGGACCTTCGAGCCCTGGCGCGGCACCTTCTATCCTGATGGCTTGGCGCAGAAGCGCGAGCTGGAATATGCCGGCCAGCACCTGACCTCGATCGAGATCAACGGCACCTACTACGGCTCGCAAAAGCCGGAGAGCTTCGCGCGCTGGCGTGAAGAAACACCCGATGGCTTCGTGTTCTCCGTCAAGGGGACGCGCTTCACGACCAACCGCCGCGTGCTGGCCGAGGCCGGCCAGTCGATCGAGCGTTTCTTCGCCAGCGGCGTGATGGAGCTGAAGGAGAAGCTGGGGCCGGTCAACTGGCAGTTCCTGCCCACCAAGCAGTTCGACGCCGCCGACTTCGAGGCGTTCCTGAAACTGCTGCCGACCAGCGTCGAGGGCCGTGACGTGCGGCACGTCGTCGAGGTGCGCCACGACAGCTTCCGCGTGCCGGCGTTCATCGAACTGTTGCGGGCCTACAACGTCGCCACCGTGCTGACCGACAAGGAGAGCTTCCCGGAAATCCCCGACGTCACCGCGCCGTTCGTCTATGCCCGCCTGCAGCGCGCGTCGGAGAAGGAAAAGACCGGCTACGCCGCCAAGGCGCTGGATACCTGGGCGGACCGCGCACGCGCCTGGGCGCAAGGCAGCGCGCCGGACGACTTCACGCTGATCACTGGCCCCGAGAAGCGCCCGCCCAAAACGCGCGATGTCTTCATCTACATGATCAACGGCTTCAAGCCCAAGGCGCCGGCTGCCGCCATGGCGCTGATCGAACGGCTGCCCAAGGGCTGACGACACAATCCTCACAGGCAGACGACACGAGACGTCATCGTGCCGGCGCCGATAGTCCCGCGACGATTCTTGTGGGCCATCGATCGGCTCGACATCCGGCCCACCGACCGCCTCCTCGAGATCGGCTGTGGCCGCGGTGTGGCGGTCGGCTTGGTCTGTGATCGGCTGACAACCGGGACCATCACCGCCATCGATCGCTCGCCGGTCGCGATCGAGGCGGCCATGGCGCGGAACCGCGACCATATCGCTTGCGGCAAGGCGGTCTTTCATGTGCTCGCGCTTTGCGATGCTGATCTCCCCGCCTGCGGCTACGACAAGATCTTCGCAGTGAACGTCAACGTATTCTGGACGGATGGCATCCGCGCGCTGGCGGCGGTGCGAAACGTGCTGGCCCCGCCCGGCGTGCTGCATTTGGTCTATCAGCCACCGACGGCCCGACAACTCACCACGCTAATCGGGAAACTGGCACCTGCGCTCGCGCGGTCCGGCTTTTCCATCGACGACCCGCTTGTGGTGGAAGGTGGGACACCGTTGCTCTGCATCTCGGGACGCATTCCGATGACCGCGCCTGATCGACAGCGGACGTGACGAGCTGAGCTTGCCTTTTACGACCGATCAGTCCATATATACGGCATGCCACGACAAACCTCACCGCGGATGCCGCGTGGCCGGCCTCGAGAGTTCGACACGGACGCAGCCATAGAGCGCGCCATGGATGCTTTCTGGTCGTCCGGTTATTACGGCACATCGCTGCCTGATCTACTTGACGCGACGAATCTCTCGCGCGGAAGCCTCTACGCAGCCTTTGGCGACAAGCACGGCCTCTTTTTGCGCGCCCTCGACCGGTATATCGCCGACGCCTTGACGCGCCTCGATGCCGAGCTTGATCCACGAAAAAATGCCTTGGCGGGTTTACGGGCGTGTCTTGCCGGGTATGTCGAGCGGACCAGCGGTGTTGCCGGCAAGCGCGGGTGCCTGGTGGTCGCGACCGCCATGGAACTGGCCGGCCATGACACCGAGGTAGAGCAGCGTATCCGGCGGTTCTTCAAGACGATGGAGACCCGGCTGACCGCAGCACTGGCGCGCGCACAGGCCGAGGGGGACCTGGTCGATGGCGTCGAGCCCGCGATCGCCGCCCGCCTGCTCCTTTGTCTGCTCGAAGGCATGCGTGTCGTCAGCAAGACGAGCTCGGACCGGAGCATGTCGCAAGCCGTCGTCCAGACCCTGATCGACCGCTTCGCAAAGTAGATCATCGCCGGCCAGGGCATCGTTCAGGCACGCCGATATATAGACCGTTCGGTCGTAAAAGGAATTTCCATGACCCCGACCCAGATCGCGTGCGCCGTGCTCGTGGCCTTGCTGTGGGGCTTCCAGTTCGTCGTCATCAAAGTCGGCCTGACCGCGTTTCCACCTTTGTTTTTTGTCGGTTTGCGCTTTGCCGTCGTCGCGACCCTCCTACTTCCCTTCGTCGGATGGCCGACCAAGCGCGAACTCGGTCGGATCATCGTCATCTCGATCTTCGTCGGCGGTCTGAACTTCGGATTAGTCTTCATCGGGCTCGCACATGGATCAGCAAGCGTAGCGGGCATTGCCATTCAGCTTACAACACCGTTCACGCTGATCCTCGCCTGGCCGCTTCTTGGCGAGCGGCTCTCGATACGGGTCATCTTCGGTGTCGTTCTCGCCTTCGGCGGCGTCGCCCTGATTGTTGTCGAGCCCACCGTATCCGTGAGGATCGTTCCGACACTCTTCGTGATCAGCTCGGGATTCGCCATGGCCGCTGGGAGCGTGCTGACCAAGCGCTACGGTCCGTTCGAGCCTCTGAAGCTCATGGCCTGGATGTCGCTCTTCACCGTGCCACAAGTTCTGGCCGCGTCCTTTGTGCTTGAACATGGGCAGATCGCTTCGCTCCGCGCCGCCAGTTTCATCTCGTGGATGGCCTTCATGTACACCGTGCTGCTCGGCGCGATTCTCGGCTTTGGCCTATGGTTCTGGCTGATCGGGCGGTGCTCGATGACGCGCGTAGCGCCCTTCGGGCTGCTGCAGCCGGTCTTCGCGATCCTCGCAGGGGTGATCTTCCTGCATGAGCCCCTGACGGCGACGCTCGTCACGGGCGCCGTCATTTGCATCGCCGGTGTGGCCATCACTCAGCGCCAGTCCTTTTCCTGGCGCAGCAGACCGGCCGCAGCTTCCGTCTCCGCCGAACGCCCGGTCACCGAACTCCGCATATGGCGGCGGATCATCTCGAACACCTCTCCCGGGGAGAGGTGAAATAGCGGCGGAATGGTACATCGGCCTACGCCGCGGCCGCCTATGCCCCGATCACGTGCGCGCGGCTGGCGGTCCAGTCGAAGGCGCACTGGGCACCCCGCGGCAGGTCCGGCATGTCGATGCTGGGCACGCGAATGCGGATGTCGCGGCCGCCGCTCTTGCCCAGCACCAGGAAGCTGTCGCCGTAGTTCACCGTCTCTTCGATGGTCAACAGGCGGCGTTCGTCCGACGCCGCCGGCGTCTGCGCCGAGATCCGGATCGTCTCTGGCCGCACCAGGACGCTCACGCTCTGTCCCGGCGCGAGGTCCCGACGGCCGGTCGCGATCGGTCCCAATGGCCCCAGGTCGACCACGCCATCGGCCCCGGTGCGACCATCGAACAGGTTGCTGTCGCCGATGAAGGAGGCCACGAAGCGCGTACGGGGCGCGAAATAGACCTCGGCAGGCGTACCGACCTGCTCGATGCGGCCGTGATTGAAGACGGCGATGCGGTCCGACATCGCCATGGCTTCGGTCTGGTCGTGCGTGACGTAGATCATGGTCACGCCCAGTTCGCGATGGATGCGTTTCAGCTCGACCTGCATCTGCTCGCGCAATGTCTTGTCGAGCGCGCCCAGCGGCTCGTCGAGCAGCACGAGATCGGGTTCGAACACCAGGGCGCGGGCCAGCGCCACGCGCTGTTGCTGGCCGCCGGACAGCGCCTTGGGTGCGCGGCCGGCGAAGTCGGCCAGGCCGACCATGGCCAGCGCCGTGGCGATCTTGCGGTCGGCCTCGGCGCGGGCCGTGCGGCGCATGCGCAGGGGGAAGCCGACATTCTGGGCCACGCTCATGTGCGGGAAGAGCGCGTAGTTCTGGAACACCATCCCGATGTTGCGGTCATAGGGCGCGACCGCATCGATCTGGCGGCCGGCGATACTGATCTCGCCCGCCGTCGGCCGTTCAAAGCCGGCGATCATCATCAGCGTCGTGGTCTTGCCCGAGCCGGAAGGGCCGAGGAAGGAGATGAACTCGCCGGGCCGGATGTCGAGGTCGATACCGTCGACGGCATTCTGGCCCGGCATGTAGCTCTTGGACAGCGACCGCAGGCACAACGATCGAGCGGTTGTCATGGCGATGCTCCGATAGGCTTCGACCTGGCCTTCACCAGTGCCGCCGCCCAGCGCGCGCCGATGACCGCCAGCACGGCGGCGAGCAGTAGCGAGGAAGCGGCGGAAATCGCAGGATCGGCTTCCATCTGGAAGCTGTTGTACATCTGACGCGGCAGGGTGGCGCTGTCGCGGCCCGAGATGAAAATCGCGATCACTGTCTCGTCGAACGAATGGATGAAGGCGAACAACGCCGCGACGAGAAAAGCGGGCCGCAGAATCGGAAACGTGATCAGCCGGAACGTGGTCAGCGGCCGCGCGCCGAGGTTGGCGGCGGCCTGCTCGACCCGGCGATCGAAATTGGCCAGCGCCGACGTCACCGTCAGGACCACGACCGGAATGGAGAGGCAGGCATGGGCGAGAATCACGCCCGGCATGCTCTGTACCAGGCCCAGGGAGCCGAAGTACGTGTAGTAGCCCAGCGCCATCACGATATGCGGCACGATCAGCGGCATCAGCACGATGATGCGGAAGACGGCGCGCAGACGGAACTGGTGGCGGGCCAGCGCGAAGGACGCCGGCACACCCAGCAGCATCGACAGCACCATTGTGCCGAGACCGATCAGGAAGCTGTTGATGATCGGCCCGGTCCAGTTGGGATCAGAGAAGACGCGACGATAGTAGCCCAGCCAGTAGCCCGGCGGCGGAAACTCCAGCGACGGCGCCGTACTGAACGACATCGGCACGACGATGAACATCGGCCCCGCCAGCAGCACGACGACCAGGACGGCCAGGACCAGTGTCGAGCGCGACATCGTCATCGCCACATCCTCTCGATGCCGAAGAACCGGTCATAGAGGGCGAACAGCGCCAGCGCCGCCGCCAGCAGGATCATGGATGTCGCGGATGCGGCGCCGAACTCCAGCAGTTGTTCCATTTCCTGGCCGATGCGGCCGGCGATCATCTTGTCCTGCGGGCTGCCGATCAGCGTCGGCGTGACGTAGAAGCCCAGGCACGTGATGAACACCAGCGTGGCACCGTTGAGAACGCCCGGCAGACTTTGCGGCAGGTAGACGGTAGCGAACGCGCGCCATGGCCGGGCGCCCAGGCTGGCGGCCGCGCGCATGTGGGTCTCGTCGATCCGGCGCATGACGGCGTAGAGCGCCAGCACCATGAAGGGCACCAGCATATGCGCCATCGCGAAGGTGGCGGCGAACGTCGTGAACAGCAGCTGCGGCGCCGGCTCGACGCCCAGCGCTACCAGCAGGCCCACGACCGGCCCGCGCGCGCCCAGAATCACCATCCAGGCGTAGGTGCGCACCAGGAAGCTGGTCCAGAAGCTGAGCGCCACGACACCCAGGAGAAAGGCGCCGATCATGCCGCCCTTGCGGGCGGCGACATAGGCCACCGGGTAGGCAAAGACCAGGCTCGCCAGCGTCACGATCAAGGCAGTGCGGAACGTGCGCGCTAGCACGCCGAGATCATAGGTCGAGGCAAAAAACTCGGCATAGTTGCCAAGGCCCAACTCGGGCTCGCTGACGCTGGTCCAGACGACGAGGCCCAGCGGCACCAGAAAGAACGCGGCTAGAAACATCGCCGCGGGCGCGTAGAGGATGAACGGCGCGCGGACGAAGAAAGTCCACCCGCCGGGCACCCGCCGCGGCGCGGCTGTGGCCGGTGCCGTCGTGTCCGTCAGCTGGAGAGCCATTGCTCGAACCGCTTCGCCATCGCGGCAAGCTGCGGCGCCAGTTTCTCCGCATCCAGAATCGCCGCCTTGGGCAGGTTCTCCGGCGAGGTCGGCATGCGGCTGACGACGTCGGCCGACAACCCCTTGAACGAAGCGGGGTTCATCGGTCCGTAGTTGTTGCGCAACGCGAACTGGGCCAACCGCTCGGGTGCCACGGCGAACTCGATGAAGCGCCAGGCGTTCTTGGCCCGGGGCGTGCCGCGCGCCACCACCCAGGCCGCCACGTCGATCACCGCCTGATTGAACGTCAATGCGATCGGCAGCTTCTGGTCGATCATCACCTGCGCGCTGGTGTTCCACATGCCGATCAGCGAGACCTCGCCGTCGCGCAACAGCTGTTGCGACTGCGGGCTCTGGCTCCACCAGATGCGGACGTCCTTCTTGATCCGATCCAGCGACTTGAACGCGCGATCCAGATCGTAGGGAAACAGCTTGGCCGGCTCGACACCGTCAGCCATCAGCGCGAAGGCCAGTACCCGCGCCGGGTAGTTCTGCAGGCTGCGCGGGCCGGGATACTTCGTCGTGTCCCAGAAATCGGCCCAGGCCTGCGGGCCGTCGGCGAACTTGTCCTTGCGCCAGGCGATGATGTTGGCGAAGGCGTGCGAGTTCACACCGTTGAGCGTCACCGCGCCGGGCCACAGCGACGACGGCGCAATCTTGCTCTCGTCGTACTTGTCGATGAGGTTGGCCTGATTGGCCCGGCCCAGCTCGGCCACACCCAGCGTGGTCACGTCGAACTCGTAGACATTGGTTCGCACCTGCGCGGCCAGCTTGGCGAAGGATACCGGCGCGATGGTGCGGATCTCGATGCCGGTGGCCTCGGTAAACGGGTTGAAGAGGATGGCGCGCGCCGCCTCTTCCCAGGGACCGCCCCAGGTGTTCACGTAAAGCACCTCGGCGGCCCTGGCGCCGCGCACGAAC
>DATEIF010000411.1:0-10405 GCA_035279205.1 Vineibacter sp. | reverse complement strand
GAGCGTAAGCGAGGGATCTCCCGCGAAGGAGACTCCATTTCCAGGAGATCCCTCGCTGCGCTCGGGATGACAGTGCACTGACCACCGCAAGGTCCTTCGCTTCGCTCAGGACGACGGTGGCCCATCACGCTTCCAAGGCCGCCAGCACACTGGCCAGTGGCGCCGTCCAGCCGACGATGGCGCCCTGGGCGCGGATCATGTCGATGGCGACTTGCTTGAACGCGGGGAAGTAGCTTGCGGTGCAGTCCTCGACCAGCAGGCCGTCGTAGCCGCGGTCGTTGGCCTCCCGCATCGTGGTCTGCACGCACACCTCGGTGGTGACACCGGCGAACAGAAGATGCGTGACGCCCTGCTCGGCCAGCACATCGCCGAGCGACGTCGCATAGAAGGCGCCCTTCCCCGGCTTGTCGATGACGACCTCGCCGGGCAGCGGCGCGAGGTCGGGCACGATCTGTGCGCCGGGTTCGCCCGCGATCAGGATACGGCCCATCGGGCCGGGATCGCCGATGCGCAGCACCGGCTGGCCACGTTGGCGCTTGGCCGGCGGACAGTCCGACAGGTCGGGACGATGGCATTCGCGGGTGTGGATGATCGGCAGGCCGGCGGCGCGGGCACCGTCGAGCAGGCGGCGCACCGCCGGCACGATGGCCGCCAGCGGCCGCACGTCGTTGCCCAGGGTCGCACCGAAGCCGCCAGGCTCGATGAAATCGCGCTGCATGTCGATCACGATCAGGCCCAGCCGGCCTGCGAGAAAATCGAAGGCATAGGGCTGAGCGTCGATCACCGGCATCGCAGGCCCCCTCAGTGCCCGGCCATGTGATGGCCGACGACATCGGGCCGTGCCTCGGCAATCGGCGCCTCATAGGCGATGCGGCCTTCGAACATGACCAGCACGCGGTCCGACAGCTCGAAGATCTCGTCGAGGTCCTCGCTGACCAGCAGCACGGCGGCCCCGCCATCGCGCGCCTCGACAATGCGCTGGCGCGTCTCGGCCGCGGCGACGAAATCGAGCCCGAAACAGGGGTTGGCGATCACCAGCACGCGCGCCGGCCGACCGAGCTCACGGCCCAGCACGGCGCGCTGCACGTTGCCGCCCGAGAGCGTACCGATCGGCGCATCCGGCCCCGGGGTGCGCACCTTGAAGGCGGCGATCAGGTCGACGGCGCGCTTGCGCATGGCCGCCGGCCGCAGCCACCAGCCGCCTATTGCCTGCGGCGGCCGGTCGAAATCGCGAAACGCCATGTTCTCGGCCACGCTCATGGTGCCGACACAGGCATTGCGCAGCGGCTCCTCGGGCAGGCAGGCGACGCCGCAGGCCCGCGCCTGCTCGCGCGTCGCGCCATAGGGTTTGCCGTCGATCGCCACGGTACCGGCGTCGGCCGGCCGCTGGCCGGCCAGGACCTCGACCAATTCGCGCTGACCATTGCCCGAGACGCCGGCGATGCCGACGATCTCGCCGGCCCGCACATCGAGCGTGGCGCCGCGCAGCATCCGCTTGCCGGCCTCGCTGGTGACCTGCAGGCCGTCGATGGTTAGCCGCGGCGCCCCGACATCGTGCTGCGCGCGGGCGGCCGGCGGCGTGATCTTGCCGTCACCCACCATCATGGCGGCGAACGTCTCGGGCGAGCCATCGGCGACCGCCGCGCTGCCCACCAGCCGGCCCTGGCGCAGCACGGTCACGCGGTCGGCAAAGCTCATGACCTCACGCATCTTGTGGGTGATCATCATCACCGTGATCGACTGCTCGCGGGTCATGGTGCGCAGCAGGTCCAGTACTTCGCTGGCTTCCTGCGGCGTCAGCACCGACGTGGGCTCGTCGAGGATCAGGAAACGGTTGTCGAGATAGAGCTGGCGCAGGATCTCGACCTTCTGCTTGTCACCGGCGGCGAGGTCGGCGGCCTGGGTGTCGAGTGGCACGCCAAACGGCATGCGCTGAAGAAAGGCGTCGAGCCGCAAGCGCTCGGCTTTCCAGTCGATCGTGGCTGGCAGCCTGGCGCGCGACAGCACGAAGTTCTCCAGCACCGTCATGCCGGGCACCAGGGTGAAGTGCTGGTAGACCATGCCGATGCCCAGCGCCTGCGCCGCCCGCGGTCCATCGACCCGCTGCTCGCGGCCGTCGATCATCAGCTGGCCGGCATCGGCGTGGTAGAAACCCATCACGCACTTCACCAGGGTGCTCTTGCCGGCACCGTTCTCGCCCAGCAGGGCGTGCAGCTCGCCGGCGCCGACCTTGAGCGACACATCGTCGAGCGCCTTCAGGGCGCCGAACGCCTTGCTCATGTGGATGACCTCCAGCGCCAACGCCCGCGGCAGGCCGCCGGGCCGCTGCGGTGCGCCGATCACCTCATGGGTCACGGCAATGCCTCGATCAGCGCGGCGCTGGTCGCCACCGCCCCGAAGACGCCACCTTGCATCTTCACCATCTTGATCGCCGCCTGGTGGTTGCCATGGTCGGTGGCGCCGGCGCAGTCCTCCAGCAGCAGGCATTCGAAGCCGCGATCATTGGCTTCGCGCATCGTGGTGTGCACGCAGACATCGGTGGTGATGCCCGACAGCACGATGTTCTCGATACCGCGCGTGCGCAGCATCAATTCGAGGTCGGTGGCGCAGAACGAGCCCTTGCCGGGCTTGTCGATGATCGGCTCGCCGTCACGCGGCGCCAGCTCGGGAATGATCTCCCAGCCCGGCTCGCCGCGCACCAGGATGCGCCCGCAGGGCCCGGGGTCACCGATGCCGGCGCCGATGCGCTGCGAGCGCCAACGCTTGTTGGGCGGCAGGTCGGAGAGATCGGGCCGATGGCCTTCGCGCGTGTGGATGACGTGGTAGCCCTTGGCGCGCATGGCCGCCAGCACGCGCTGGATCGGTTCGATCGGTGCCCGCGTCAGCGACAGGTCATAGCCCATGGCATCGACATAGCCGCCCTTGCCGCAGAAATCGGTCTGCATGTCGATGATGATCAACGCCGTGTTGGCCGGCCGCAGATCGCCGTTGTAGGGCCAGGGATAGGGATCGGCCGCGATATGGGTCGCACTCATGACGCGCCGCCATAGGCACGATTGGGCACGGCAAAGCCGCAGCTCGTGCCATCCTTGATCTTGACCGCGTCCTCCCACGGCAGGCGGTAACGGCCGGCCACGAGGTCGTGCATGTAGGTGTACGGGCAATCGCCCGCGCCGCCCTGGACCGCGACATAGCCGCGATGGCCGAACTGATAGATGTTGTTCTCGACACCCCATCCGGCGCGGGCCTCGCGGATCAGATCCGGCCGCACCTCGGCGGTGACGATCTCGTCGGGCACGCCGCTGCCTTCGACCAGCACGGTGCCGTCGAAACTGCAGATCATGGCTTCGCCCATGGAATTGAAGGTGCCGTCGGTGCCGCACATGCAGACGCTGGCCGTGGCCATCAGATTGCAGAAGGCATTGGCCTGGTTGGTCACCTTCCAGGCATGGCGAATCGGCGCCGTGTAGCCTGCGGTGCGCAGCATGATCTCGGCGCCTTTGTACGCCGCCTCGCGCGCCATCTCCGGGAACATGCCGTCATGGCAGATGATCAGCGACAGCTTCGAGCCGTTGGGGCCGTCGCAGACCGGGATGCCGAGATTGCCGGGCTCCCACGGTTCGACCGGTACCCAGGGATGAAGCTTGCGGTAGTACAAGCGGATCGCCCCGGTGTCGTCGATGATCAGGCCGCTGTTGTAGGGATTGCCGTCGGGGTTGCGCTCCATGATGGAGAAGCAGCCCCAGATGCGATGTTCGTGGCAGGCGGTGCGGAAGAGCGCCACTTCCGGGCCATCGAGGTCACAGAGAATCTCGGGCCGGGTGTCCATCGACAGGCCGTGCAGGGCGTATTCGGGAAAGACGACCAGGTCCATGCCCGCCATGCCGCGCCGCGCCTTGGCCACCATGGCCGCGATCTTGCCGGCCTGCAGCGTGATATCGGCGCGCGTGGCGATCACCGGCAGCTGCAGCTGCACTAGGCCGATCACCACGCCGCCGCCCGATTTGTTGAGGCCACCCAGTCCGCTCATGCCTATGCCCTCCCTAGCGCGCATCCCATTGAGATTGACGCCTCATCCGCCACTGCCGTCGTCCTGAGCGAAGCGAAGGACCTTGCGGTGTAGCTATCAGACTCGGCCGGCGGGGATGAGCACCAGAACCGCCACTCTTCGAACGACCCACCGCAAGGTCCTTCGCTACGCTCAGGACGACGGGAACGATCGACTGCATCGAACCGGCCATGCCCTAACGCGTAATGCCGAGATCGGCCGGCGCGCCGCGCTGGCTGCGCGTCGGCGAACAGGTCGCGATCATGAGTCCCAGGGTCAGCACATAGGGCGCCGCACCGAAGAGGTAGTAGCCCCAGGTCACGCCGACGGCCTGCAGCACTGGCCCCAGCGCGCCGGCGGCGCCAAACAGCAGCGACGCCCAGATGCAGCGCATCGGCTGCCAGCGCGCGAAGATCACCAGTGCGATGGCCATCAGGCCCTGCCCGCTCGACAGGCCCTCGTTCCAGCTGCCCGGGTAGTAGAGCGAGAGGAAGGCGCCACCGATGCCGGCCATGGCACCGCCGGCCAGGGTCGCCACGATCCGCACCCGCTCGGCCGAATAGCCCATCGCACGTACTGCTTCGGCGCTGTCGCCGCAGGCACGCAGGATCAGGCCCCAGCGCGTGCGACCCAGGAACCAGGCCAGGGCCAGCGCCAGCAGGATGCCGACCACGAACAGCGGGTTGATCTCCAGCGCCGCCCGCAGCTCGGGCTGCTCGATCCAGCCGCCGAGTGGGATCGCCGGCAGATTGGGCGCCTTGGGCTGCACGAAGGGCTTGCCGAGGAAGAATGCCAGGCCGGTGCCGAACAGCATCAGCGAAATGCCGACAGCGAGATCATTGACCCGCGGCAGGCTGCACAGCACGCCGTGCAGGACGCCCAGGCCCGCACCGGCCACCGCCGCCACCAGCACGCCCAGCCACGGCGAGCCGCTGAGGTAGGAGACGCCATAGGCGCCCATGGCCCCCAGCACCAGCGTGCCTTCGAGGCCGAGATTGACGCGGCCGGAGCGTTCGGTCAGGCACTCGCCGAGGCTGACGAAGATATAGGGCGTGCTGACGCGGATCGCGCCGCCCAGCATCGCCACCGGCACCGCCCACAAGCCGAGATCATCGGCCATGGCTAGCGCCGCAGCAGGTTGCGGCCGCGCAGCGTCTCGCTGGCCAGCAGCACGACAAAGAGAACACCCTGCAGCACCAGCACCGTGGCATCCGGCAGGTCCAGGCGCCGCTGCAGGAGGCCGCCGGCCGCGTTGATGCCGCCGAACAGGATGGCCACGGGAATCACTGCCGCGGGTTCATGACGCGCCAGGAAGGCCACCAGGATGCCGGTATAGCCGACACCGGTGTTGAGCGAAGCGTTGGCCCGACCGTGGATTGCCGCCACCTCGATCATGCCGGCGAGGCCGCCGGCGGCGCCGGCCAGGGCGCACACCGCGATCACCAGCCGGCCGATCGGCAGTCCGGCGAGCCGCGCGGCGCGCACATTGCCACCCACCATGCGCGCGGCAAAGCCGAACGTGGTCTTGCGCATCAGCACGGCCATGGCCAGGCACACGATGACGCCGATCGCCAGCCCCCAATGCACATCGGTGCCGGGGATCAGGCCGATCATGTGGTCGTCGCCGATGCTCGCGGTCGAGGGCTTGTTCTGGCTGGCGGGATCGCGCAGCGGGCCTTCGACGAGATGGTTGAAGATGGCGATGGCGATATTGGCCAGCAGCAGGCTGGCGATGGTCTCATTCACACCGCGCGCGTGGCGCAGCCAGCCCGCCAGGCTGATCAGCGCGGCGCCGGTCAGCATCGCCGCCAGCGCCATCAGCAGCATCGCCGGCACAAAGGGCGCATCGACCAGCAGCACGCCGGTGGCGGCTGCCGCCAGGCCGCCGAAGACGATCGCCCCCTCGCCGCCGATGATCAACAGGCCCAGCCGCGCCGGCAGCGCGGTGCACAGCGCCACCAGCAGCAGCGGCGCCGCGCGCAGCAGCGTGTTCTGGATCGAGAACCAGCTGGCGAAGGCGCCCGTCCAGATCAGCCCATAGACCTCCAGCGGATCAGCGCCCGCAGCCAGGAGGAAGACGGCGAAGATCACCGCCGCGACGGCCAGGGCGATGATGGTCGGCAGGGCCGCTTCGGCCCACGGCCGCCACCGCCCGGTCCACGCCAGCCGCCGCCCGGCCGCGGACTCGCCCGCCGGTGTGGCGCTGACCGCCGTGCTCACGGCCGGGGCCTCTAGGCGACGCTACCCATCACGCCTTCGACCAGCCAGTTCATCTGCTCCAGCCAGGGATCGGTCTGGGCGTAGGACGCGCTGGCGGCGATCACCGTGTTGCCCTTGTTGTCCTTCATCGCGCCCTTGAAGATGGTGAAGCTGCCGCCCAGCATCTGGCTCTTGATCGAGTCGGCCATGGTGCGGGCCTTCTCGGAGACCAGGGGTCCATACGGCGAGGTCTTGACGAAGCCTTCCTTCAGGCCGCCGCGCACGAAATTGCCCGGCGTCTTGCCGGCCTTCATGTCCGCGACGAAGTCGGTGTAGACCTTGCGCCAGTTCCATTCGGCGCCCGTGAGATAGCCCTTGGGCGCCAGCTTCGCCTGGTTGGCGTGATAGCCGCAGCTCATGATTCCACGCCGCTCGGCGGTCTCGACCACGACCTTCGGACTGTCGACATGGCAGGTCACGACGTCGACGCCCTGTGCGATCAGGCTGTTGGTGGCCTCCGCCTCCTTCACCGGCAGCGCCCAATCGCCCGTGAAGATGACCTGCGTGGTGATCGCCGGATTCACCGACCGCGCGCCCAAGGTAAAGGCATTGATGTTGCGCAACACCTGGGGGATCGGCTTGGCGGCAATGAAGCCCAGCTTGGCCGTCTTGCTGCTGTGGCCGGCCGCGACGCCGTTGAGGTACTGGCCTTCGTCGATGTAGCCGAAGTAGCTGCCGGTGTTGGCCGGATTCTTGGCCGACGTCCACAGCCCGCCGCAGTGACGGAACTGAATCTTGGGGAACTTCGCCGCCATCTTCAGCATGTGCGGCTCGAAGTAGCCGAACGACGTCGGGAAGACCAGCGTCGCGCCGTCGAGATTGATCATGCTCTCCATCGATTTCTCGACGGCGACGGTCTCGGGCACCTTCTCCTCTTCGAGAAGCTTGACGCCCGCCATGCCTTTCAGCGCCGCGGCACCCTCGGCATGCGCCTGGTTGTAGCCATAGTCATCGCGCGGCCCGACATAGATGAAACCCACGACGAGCGGCTTGCCCTGGGCCTGCACGCCACCGGCAGCAAAAGTTGCGGCGGTTGCCGCCGTCGTCGCCAGCAGACGGCGACGCGACACGGTTTGATCGATGCGCATGATGTGATGGCCCCCCTGAACTTTTCGCCGGCACGCCGGCGATCCCTTTGCACGTCAAAGCAAAGGGCAGGCCAATCATCCTCCCCAGCAAAGCTGGGGAGGTGCCCCGAAGGGGCGGAGGGAAGCTGTGGTGATCTTGGTAACAAGGATCACCACAGCTCCCCCTCCGGCCTTCGGCCACCTCCCCCAACTGCGTTGGGGGAGGATATAAGCTCACAATTTGGGCACGCGCGGTCACCCGACTGCGAAGATTTGCGGCATGGTGTCGTCGCCTGGGCAGAGCGCTGTCGGATTCTCGTGCAGGCACCACGCCGGCAGGCCCGTATGATGGCCCTGAAGCCGCAAGACTTGGCACACGCTTTGATTGGACGGCGATGGCCCGCGCGAGGGGACACGACGTCTCGGGTGCCAGATGGAGGGAGGGCCGATGACGTCGGCAGCCGACAGTCTTGACCTGCACCGCCTGCACGGCGACTACCGCCATGGTCGCCGGCGTCCGTCTGACGTGATCGACGGCGTGCTCCGGCGCATTGCGGCCGCGGGCGATGACGGGGTGTGGATCAGCCGGGTGCCCGATCCTGCGCTGCGCGAGGCTGCCGCGCGGCTCGACGCGGCGCTGGTTGCGGATCCCGCGATCCTCGATCGCCAACCGCTGTTCGGCGTGCCCTTTGCGGTGAAGGACAACATCGACACGGCAGGCTTGCCGACAACCGCGGCCTGTCCGGCCTTCGCCTATGCGCCGCAGCGCTCGGCCACAGTGGTCGAACGCCTGCTGGCGGCCGGCGCCCTGCTGGTCGGCAAGACCAACCTCGACCAGTTTGCCACCGGTCTGGTCGGCGTGCGCTCGCCCTATGGCATCGCGCGCAATCCGTTCGACGCGGCGTATCTGCCGGGCGGATCGAGTTCCGGATCGGCCGTGGCGGTCGCCGCCGGCCTGGTGAGCTTCGCGCTGGGCACCGACACCGCCGGGTCAGGACGGGTGCCGGCGGGCTTCAACAACATCGTCGGGCTGAAGCCCAGCATCGGCCTGCTGCCGGCCACCGGCGTCGTGCCGGCCTGCCGGTCGCTTGATGTGGTCTCGATCTTCGCGCTCTCGGTCGGCGACAGCCTCGCGGTCCTGCGCGCCGCTATGGGCTTCGACAGCGCCGACATCTATTCACGGCCGCCGCCGGCGGGCTACAGCGCGGTCCTGTCGGCGGCACCATCCGTGTGGCGCTGCGCGGTACCGCGGCGCGCGCAGCGGCAATTCTTCGGCGACGCCGACGCAGAGCGGCTGTTTGACGAGTCGCTCGCCGGTCTGGAACGGCTGGGCGCCACGCTGGTGGAGATCGACTATGCGCCCTTGGCCGAGGCGGCTGCGGTGCTCTACAGCCCGGCCGGTGTCGCCGAACGCACCACCGCCCTGGACGCCTTCCTCGCGCAGAGCCCGGAAGCGTTGCACCCCATCACGCGCGGCATCATCGAGAGTGGCCGCGGCGCCACCGCAGTCGACCTCTACAAAGCGCGCGACCGGCTGCGCGCGCTGCGCCGCCACGCCGAGGCCATTTTTGCCGACTGCATGATGCTGGCGGTGCCGACGTCGGGCACGATCTACCGCATCGCCGATGTGCTGGCCGACCCGGTACGGCTCAACAGCCACCTCGGCCACTACACCAACTTCGTCAACCAGCTCGACCTCTCGGCCCTGGCTGTTCCCGCCGGCTTCCGTCGCGACGGCCTGCCCGCGGGTCTCACCTTGATTGCGCCGGCATTCCACGAGGCGCGGCTGGCTGCCGTCGGTGATGCCTTCCATCGCGACACGGAGGTCACGATGGGTGCCACCGGCGTAGCCTTACCGACCGTCGAACCCGCCGGCTCGACAGGCTATCCCGACATGCCGATCATCGTCCTCGGTGCACACATGCAGGGCCTGCCGTTGAACGGCGAGCTGCGCGCTCTGGGCGCCCGCTTCGACGCTGCCTGCCGCACGGCCCCCTGCTACCGCTTCTATCGCCTGCCCGGTGCCGGCGTGGCGCGACCGGGCCTGGTGCGCGTGCCAAGCGATGGCGTGGCGATCGACGGTGAGATCTGGCAGCTCCCGCTCGCCGCGGTGGGCGCGCTGCTCGCGCGGATCCCCGCGCCGCTTGGGCTCGGCGACATCGTGCTCGATGACGGACGACGATTGAAAGGCTTCCTCTGCGAAGCCGCTGCCGTCAGCGATGCGGAAGACATCTCCGCCTGCGGCGGCTGGCGCGGCTACCTGGCACGCGCGTAGGGCGGACCCGATTGGATCCGCCACCACCGTCATCCTGAGCGAAGCGAAGGATCTTGCGGTGCAGGCGTCAACACAGTCGGCGCTGATGATCGCCAGCGTCGCCATTCCTTGAACAACGCACCGCAGGGTCCTTCGCTTCGCTCAGGACGACGAGAAGCGCTAAACCTTCACCGCCAGGTCGATCGCGCGCTCCAGCACGGCGCACATGGTTTCGATCTCGTCGTCGCTGACGATGAAAGGCGGCGCCAGCACGATCACGTCGCGCTGCGCGCCGGTGCCGCCGGGGTAGAAGTAGACGCTGTCGGCGAGGCCGTTCTGCAGCACCTTCATGGTGATGTTGGCCTCGGGCGGGAAGCGCTCCAGGGTCTCGCGGTCGCGCACGATCTCGATGGCGCGCAGCAGGCCGCGGCCGCGTACGTCGGCGACGTTGGGATGCTGCTTCAGGCGCTGCAAGCGCGCGCCGAGCTTGTCGCCCATGACGCGGGCGCGCGCCATCAGGTCTTCCTTGGACAGGATATCGAGCACCGCATCGGCGGCGGCGCAGGCCGCGGGATGGGCGCTGAAGGTGTAGAACATCGGCGCATCGCCGGTGCGCTGCAGCGGTTCGGCGATGCGGTCGGTGGCGAAGGTGCCGCCGATCGGCGCGTAGCCGCCGCTCATGCCCTTGGCGGTGGCGATGATGTCGGGCAACGCCCCCTCGCCTTCGCTGGCGAAGCGCACGCCGGTGCGGCCGAAGCCGGTCACCACCTCGTCGGC
>DATEIF010000410.1:0-3182 GCA_035279205.1 Vineibacter sp. | reverse complement strand
CTGCGCGGGGAGAAGGGACTTCACGCCGTCCGGGGGCGCGACGCTACTCTGCCGCCGCCCCACAGGCGGCGGTGCAGCTTGTCGAGCCAGAGATAGATCACCGGCGTGGTGTAGAGCGTCAGCACCTGCGACAGGATCAGGCCGCCGATGATTGTCAGCCCCAGCGGGCGGCGCATCTCGGCGCCGGGGCCGCTGGCGATGACCAGCGGCACCGCACCCAGCAGCGAGGCCATGGTCGTCATCAGGATCGGCCGGAAGCGCTCGAGGCAGGCCTCGAAGATCGCCTCCTCGGCGCTCAGCCCGCGGCGGCGTTCGGCATCGAGCGCGAAGTCGACCAGCATGATGCCGTTCTTCTTCACGATGCCGATGAGCAGGATGATGCCGATCAGGGCGATCACCGTCAGCTCGGCGTCGAAGATCTGCAGCGCCAGCAGCGCCCCCAGGCCGGCCGACGGCAGTGTCGAGATGATGGTGAGCGGATGCGCCAGGCTCTCATAGAGCACGCCCAGCACGATATAGACCGCGATCAGGGCGGCCAGGATCAGCAGCGGCTGGGCGCTGGCGCCGGCAGAAAAGGTCTTGATGTCGCCGGCGAACTCGGTGCGGATCTGCGACGGCAGGTGCATCTCGGCGACCGCCTGCTGGATGGCGGCCGTCGCCGGCTCCAGCTTGGTGTCCGCCGCCAGGTTGTAGCTGATCGTGACGGCGGGATACTGGCCCTGATGGTTGACCACCAGCGGCGCCAGCGAGCGCTCGAAGCGCGCTACGCTCGACAGCGGCACCTGGATGCCGCCGGCCGCCGGCACGTAGACGCGCTCCAGATCGGCGGGGTCGCGCTGGAACTGCGAGCCCACTTCCAGCACCACGCGATACTGGTTGCGCTGGGTGTAGATGGTCGACACCTGGCGCTGCGCGAAGGCGTTGTTCAGCGCATTGTCGATGTCCTGGATGCGAACACCCAGGCGCGAGGCCGTGGCACGATCGATCACGACGTTGGCCTGCAGGCCGGCCGCCTGGCGGTCCGTGGTGACGTCGGTGAGGCCGGGGACCTGCGATACCCGCTCGACGACGCGCGGCACCCATTGCGAGAGCGCGTCGATATCGTCGCTCCACAGGGTGAACTGGTACTGGGACTTCGTGCTGCGACCGCCGGCGCGCAGGTCCTGGATCGGAAACAGGAATGTCCGGATGCCGGCGACCCGCTCCAGCCGGCCCCGCATGCGATCGACGATGCGCTGGGCCGGCAGGTTGTCGCGTTGCGCCAGGGGCTTCAGGCTGACGAACAGCCGTCCCTGGTTGGTCGACGCGCCATACGCCGACCCGCCCAGCCACGAGCCGACGCCGTCGACGGCTGGATCGCGCGAGACGACGTCGACCACGCGCTGCTGCAGATCGACCATGGTCCCGAACGACACGTCGGTCGACGCCTCGGTGAAGCCGAACATCAGGCCGGTGTCGTCCTGCGGGAAGAAGCCCTTGGGTGTCTTGATGTAGAGATCGACGGTCAATGCCAGCGTGCCGAACACGACCAGCAGCGCGATGAAGCGGTGGCGCAGGAAGAAGCGCAGGCTGCCGGCGTAGACATCGACCATGGCCGACTGGATGCGCTCGACGACGCGATCGAGCCACGTGGCCGTCTTGCTGGGTGCCGCGCGCACGAAATGGGCGCACACCATCGGCGTCACCGACAGCGACACCAGCGCGGAAATGGCGATGGCGAAGATCAGGGTGACCGAGAACTCGCGGAACAGGACGCCCAGCATGCCGCCCATGAACAGCAGCGGAATGAAGGCGCCGACCAGGGACACGCTGATCGACACGACCGTGAAGCCGATCTGGCGCGCGCCGGTGAATGCGGCGCGCAGCGGCGACATCCCCTTCTCGAGGTTGCGAAAGACGTTCTCGATCATGACGATGGCGTCGTCGACCACGAAGCCGACCGAGACGGCGAGCGCCATCAGCGACAGGTTGTCGATCGAGAACCCGACCAGCCACATCGCCGCCAGGGTGCCGGCCAGCGACAAGGGCACGGTGATGCCGGCTGCGATCGTTGCCGCCGTCCGGCGCAGGAACAGGAAGACGACCATCATCACCAGGGCGACCGCGGCCGCCAGCGTCAACTGCATGTCATCGACGCTGGCGCGGATGGTCGTGGTGCGGTCCGACAGGATGGAGATGTTGACCCCGGCCGGAACCCAGCGCTGCAGCTCGGGCAACAGCTCGCGGATGCGATCGACGGTCTCGATGACGTTGGCGTCGGACTGCTTGGTGATGTTCAGCAAGATCGCCGGCTGCTTGTTGAACCACGCTGCCGAGCGGCTGTTGCGCGTCGATTGCTCGATGGTGGCGACGTCGGCCAGCCGCACGATGGCGCCGTTGGCGGTACGCACCACGATGTCGCCGTAAGCACCCGGCGAGCGCAGCTGGTCGTTGAGCCCCAGCGTCTCGGCACGCTCCGGGCCGTCGAAGACGCCGACCGGAACGATGGCATTGGCGTTCACGATGGCGGTGCGGACGTCGTCGGCCGCCAGCCCCATGGCGGCCAGCTTCCCGGGGTCGAGCCGAACCCGGATGGCGGGCTGGTCGGCGCCGCTCACCGTGACGTCAGCGACGCCGGCGATCTGCGAGATGCGCTGCACGATCACCGAGTCGGCGGCGTCAAAGACAGCGTTGGGCGACAGCGTGTCGGACGTCAGCGCCAGGATGAGGATGGGCGACGCGTTGGGGTTGGCCTTGCGGAAGATGGGCAGGCTGGGCAGCGTGCTGGGCAGGTCCGTCAAGGCGGCATTGAGCGCCGCCTGCACGTCGCGCGCCGCCTTGTCGACGTTGCGACTGAGATCGAACTGCACCGTGATCGAGGTCGATCCCAGGATGCTGTAGGACGTGATCTCGGTGACGCCCGCGATCTTGCCCAGGCGCCGCTCCAGCGGCGCCGCGACCGTGGACGCCATCACCATGGGATCGGCGCCCGGCTGCGAGGCGAACACCCGGATGGTGGGCAGGTCGATGGTCGGCAGGCTGGCCACCGGCAGGAACCGGTAGGCCACCGCCCCGATCAGCATCAGCCCGATCGCCAGCAGCACCGTGCCGACCGGCCGGCGGATAAAGGGCCCGGAGATGTTCATGGCTTTTTTCCTCCCCACGCAGTGGGGAGGTGCCCCGATACGACGTTTCGACGCGAA
>DATEIF010000409.1:0-3828 GCA_035279205.1 Vineibacter sp. | reverse complement strand
TCGGCGTGCTGCTGGGCGCGCACCGGATGACCGGCGACGTGGCCGAGCCGATCTTCGTGGCGCTCTACTCGATCCCCAAGGTGACGCTCTATCCGGTGATCCTGCTGGCGTTCGGCCTCGGCATCCAGGCCAAGATCGCCTTCGGCGCCCTGCACGGCGTCATCCCGATCGTGATCTTCTCCCTGAACGCCGTGCGCCAGATCAACCGCACCTGGCTGCGCACGGCGCGCTCGATGTCGCTGACGCCGATGCAGACCGTGCGCCATGTCATCATCCCCGCCACGGTGCCGGAGATCTTCTCGGGCCTGCGGGTGGGCGCGGCCCTGACGCTGCTGGGGACGATGCTGGGCGAGCTGTTTGCCTCCCAGCGCGGGCTGGGCTTTCTGCTGATGACGGCGATCGACCTGCATGACGTCAAGACGATCATGGCCATTGCGCTCTTGATCACGCTGTTTTCCATCGCCATGAACACGGTCATGCTGATGCTGGACCGACGCCTTCATGCCCGATTCTGAAACACCGCGCGACGCGGGTATCCCCATCGCCCTGGCCCGTATCCAGGGCTCGCCGCTGCATCACCAGGTCTACCTGATCCTGCGCGATACGCTGCGATCGGGCCGCTACCGGCCGGGCGAGATGCTGCCGACCGAGGATGCGCTCTCGGCGCAGTTCGGCGTATCGCGGATCACGATTCGCCGGGCATTGGACACGTTGGAGCGTGCGAACCTGATCGAGCGGCGCCAGGGCAAGGGCACCTACATCCGGCGCGACGCCCCCTCCTCGCCGATCCATGTGCCGATCTACAGCATCATCGAGCAGATCACCCGGCTGGGCGCCACGACGGACGTCCGGGTGATCGAGTTCGCCCACGACGTCCCGCCACCTGAGGTGCGCGCCCTCTTCGGCCTGGACGAGACCCAAACGCTGCAGCGTGCCGTGCGCGTGCGCCTGCAGAACGGCGAGCCTTTCGTGCACCTCACCACCTTCGTCGCCGAGCGGGTCAGCCGCACCTTCGGCCGGGACGACATGGAGCGCATGTCCCTGTTCGACCTGATCCACCGGGCCGGCGTGCAGCTGCATTCCGGCCACCAGACCGTGAGCGCCACACTGGCCACCCCGCTGATCAGCCAGCGCCTGAACGTCAAGATCGGCTCCCCGCTGCTGCGCACCATCCGCGTGCTCAACGACACCGAAGGCAATCCCATCGAGCACCTCGAGGTCCTGGCCTCGCCGGAATTGTTTCAACTGCGCTTTTCATTGGAGCCCGACGACCTCGCGGCGATCCATCAGCGCCGTGCCGAGCCGCCCGCGGCCTCCTGAGGTCGGCTGCGTGTGCGGCATAGGTGGTCTGATAAAGTCCGCGAAGGGCTTTACAGAATCACCACTGGGTTCCTAAATTTAGCAGCGAGACATTAACTGGTACGCGTCATCGGGTGGTCATGCTTTTCCTAGCCCGACGACAGCGGCGGGGACTGGGATGCTGCTGGCGAAGATCCTGCGGGGACTGGTGCGAACAGGGACGTTGACACTTGTCGACGCCGCCGGACGCACGCACCGCGTCGAAGGCAGTCAATCCGGACCGGACGTTACGGTCCGTTTTCACGACCACGCGACGCCGTGGCGTCTGGCGCTCAGCCCGCGCCTGGCCATCGGCGAGGCGTACATGGACGGCAGGCTCACGGTCGACGACGGCCGCCTGGTCGATTTCCTCGATCTGCTGGGCCGCAACATGGCGGCGATGGAACGCTCCTGGTGGCTGGCCTGGTCCTTCCGCGTGCAACGCTTCACGCGCTGGATCCAGCAGCGCAACCCCATCGGTCGCGCCCAGCGTAACGTCGCCCACCACTACGATCTCAACGGCGCTCTCTATGCGCTGTTCCTCGACCGCGACCGGCAATACTCCTGCGCCTACTTCCCCAGCCCCGAAGCCACGCTGGAGGTGGCCCAGGCAGCCAAGAAGCGGCACATTCTGTCCAAGCTGCGGGTCGAGCCGACTCACAAGGTGCTCGACATCGGTTCGGGCTGGGGCGGGCTGGGCCTCTACATCGCGCGCGAGAGCGGCGCCGACGTCACCGGCGTCACGCTGTCCAGCGAGCAGCATGTCGTCTCCACGCAGCGCGCCGCGACTGAAGGACAAGGCACACGCGTCAACTTCAAGCTGCAGGACTACCGCCTGGAGACGCAGCGCTACGATCGCATCGTGTCGGTCGGCATGTTCGAGCATGTCGGCGCCGTGCACTACGACGAGTACTTCGGCAAGGTACGCGATCTGCTGACCGACGACGGCGTCATGGTGCTGCACTCGATCGGCCGCATGGAGCCGCCCGGCGGGACCAACCCGTGGATCCGCAAGTACATCTTCCCGGGCGGCTACACGCCTGCCCTGTCCGAGGTTCTGGCATCGATCGAGCGCGTCGGCCTGTGGGTGACCGACATCGAGATCCTGCGGCTGCACTACGCCGAGACGCTGCGTCACTGGCGTGACCGCTTCATGCAGAACCGGGAAGAGGTCAAGCGGCTGGCCGGCCTCGACGATCGCTTCTGCCGCATGTGGGAATTCTACCTCGCGGCGTGCGAGATGAGTTTCCGGCACATGAACCAGATGGTCTTCCAGATCCAGCTGGCCAAGCGCGTCGACACCGTGCCGCTGACCCGCGACTACATGTATGACGCCGAGCGCGCCACCGACCTGCCATTGCCGCGACCGGTGGCGGCGGAGTAGCCGCCGGCATCACGGTCCGCCGGGCGGTCACGGCCGCCGCAGCCCTCGTCATCCTGAGCGTTTGTGGTTCTTTACCTTCCTCCGCTTGCGGCAGGGCTGTTCGGGGAAAGAGCCTTCATGGTGAGCCTGTCGAACCATGAAGGCGGCGCACAACGGGCAGTGCGAGGCGCTTCATGGTTCGACAAGCTCACCATGAAGCGTTTCTGCAGCGGAAAGTACCAGATTCTATCGGGCTTTTTTCCCGGACAGCCCTGCGCTAGCGGGGGGATCTCCCGCGTAAGACGCACAATACGCCGGTCGCAGGAGATCCCTCGCTGCGCTCGGGATGACGAAGGCCCCACCCTCACTGACGGCGCTGTGCCAGTATGAAAAGCCGGCGGAAGGGAAACAGCGTGCTGCCGCCGGCCTCCGGTGGATAGGCCGCCCGCACGCGCGTCCGGTAATCGGCCTCGAAAGCGCCGCGTTCAGGCTCCTGCAGCCGGTCGAGGAACTGCTTGAGCCACGAGCCCTTCACGAACTCGGCGACGGGGTTCTCGCCCTTCAATACCTGCAGGTACTCGATCTCCCAGATGTCGAGCGAGGCGGCCCGGCCTTCCAGGAGCCGCCAGTAGTCCTGCGGCGTGCCGACCGGCCGGCGGCGCAGCAGCGGCTCCAGCGTTGCCCGCCATGGTCCCTGCTCGATCGTCTCGATGACGCAGGTGTGCGATGGCGCCGCGAAATTGCGTGGCATCTGGACCGCCATCCAGCCGCCGGGCGCCACGGTCTCGAGCAATGCCGGAAACAGCGTGTCGTGGCCGTCCAGCCAATGCAGCGCCGCGTTGCTGTAGAGCACGTCGACGGGCCTGTCCGGCCGCCATGTCGCGAAATCGGCCTGTACGAAGCTGGCCTGCGGATAGTCGGCGCGCGCCTTGGCCAGCATCTGCGGCGAGGAGTCGACGCCGACGAGCTGCGCCTGCGGCCAACGCTGCTGGAACAAGGGCGCCAGGTTGCCCGCCCCGCATCCCAGGTCGACGACGGTTGCCGGCGCGGTGGCGGGAATGCGCGCCAGAAGGTCGAGCGCCGGCCGCAGCCGCTCACCGGCGAATTTCAGATACTGGATCGGATCC
>DATEIF010000408.1:0-4010 GCA_035279205.1 Vineibacter sp. | reverse complement strand
GCCTGCCCAGCTGCACGGCCGCCATGCCGACACCGCCGGTGGCGCCATGCACCAGCAGAACCTCGCGCCGCTTCAGCCCGGCGCGGTGGATCAGTCCGTTGTAGGCCGTGGTCGCGCCGACGCGAAACGCCGCCCCTTCGGCAAACGACCAACTGTCAGGCACCTTCATGGACAGCGCCTGGACCGGCGCGGCGACGTATTCGGCAAAGCAGCCGGGCCGCTTGCCGAAGATCACGCGGTCGCCCACGGCCCAGCCCGTCACGCCGTCGCCCAGCGACGCGATCTCACCGGCCGCCTCCATGCCCGGAATGAACGGCAGCGCCGGCTTGTGCTGGTAGCCGCCGGCCACCATCAGCACATCGGGGAAGTTCAGCGCCGCTGCCCGGACGCGGATCAGCACCTCGCCGGCTTTCGGCTCAGGGACCGGCAGGTCGACGATCTTCAGGACCGAGGGATCGCCCAGGGTCTCGCACAGCACCGCACGCATGGATGTTCGTCCCACTTTGGCGCGACGCTATCGAGCATGCCGCCACGCGTCGAGCCGTATCGCCCTGCATCATACGCAGGGCGAAACAGGCCTCAGTCGAGCTCGAACGTGTCCTTGTAATCGCGCTTCAGCGCCGGATCCTGCACTTCCTTGCGCAGCACGCAGTTGCCGACCACCAGCAGTTCGATCTCGCTGCCCATGAAGCAGCGGAAGGCGTCCTCGGGCGTGCAGACGATCGGCTCGCCCCGCACGTTGAAACTGGTGTTCACGACCACCGGACAACCAGTGCGGGCTTTGAACGCGGCGATGAGATCGTAGTAGGCCGGATTGGTCTGCCGGTGCACGGTCTGGATGCGCGCCGAGTAGTCGACATGGGTGACGGCCGGAATGTCGGAGCGCGGCACGTTCAGCTTGTCGATGCCGAACAGTGCCTGCTCGTCCGCCGTCATGGCGCGGCGGCGGCGCTCGACCACCGGCGCCACCATCAGCATGTAAGGGCTGTCGGCCTCGATCTCGAACCAGTCGGCCACGTCCTCACGCAGGACCGACGGTGCGAACGGGCGGAACGATTCGCGGTACTTCACCTTCAGATTGAGCGTCTTCTGCATCGAAGGCGAGCGCGGATCGCCGAGGATCGAGCGGCCCCCCAGCGCGCGCGGCCCGAACTCCATGCGGCCCTGGAACCAGCCGACGGCCTTCTCGTCCGCCAGCGCCTGCGCCGTCGCGGCGATCATGTCGTCGTAGGACAGCACCTCGAACTTGGCGCCCGCGGCCGTCAGACGCGCCTCGATGTCGGACTGCGCGTAGGCCGGGCCCAGGTAGCTGCCGTCCATGCCGTCGAGCCTGGCATTGAGGTGGCCATTGAGCGAACGCGGCTGGCGGCAGTAGCCGTGATAGGCGGCAAAGGCGGCGCCCACGGCACCGCCGGCATCACCAGCCGCCGGCTGCACCCAGATGTTGTCGAACAGCTTCTCGCGCAGCACCTTGCCGTTGGCGACGCAGTTCAGCGCCACGCCGCCGGCCAGGCACAGGTTCTTCACCCCGTCGTCCTTGGCCACCGAGCGCGCCAGGCGCAGCACGATCTCCTCGGTCACCGCCTGGACCGAGGCGGCCAGATCCATCTCGCGCTGGGTCAGCCGCTCCTCGGCCTTGCGCGGCTTGCCGCCGAACAGCGCATCGAACTTCTCGTTCGTCATGCGCAGGCCGGTGCAGTAGTCGAAATAGTCGAGGTTGAGCCGGAACGAGCCATCGTCCTTCAGATCGACCAGCTTGTCGAGGATGGTGGCCTTGAAGCGCGGCTCGCCATAGGGCGCCAGGCCCATCACCTTGTACTCGCCGGAGTTGACCTTGAAGCCGGTGTAGTAGGTGAACGCCGAGTACAGCAGGCCCAGCGAGTGCGGGAAGTGCAGCTCGCGCATCATCCGCAGCTCGCTGCCCTCGCCGATCGCCAGCGACGTCGTGGCCCATTCGCCGACGCCGTCCATCGTCAGCACCGCCGCCTTTTCAAACGGCGATGGAAAAAACGCGCTGGCGGCGTGGCTCTGATGATGCTCGCCGAACAGCAGCTTGTTGTGCCAGTCGAAGTCGGGAACCCAGCGCTTGAACTCGTCGCGCAGCAGCGTCTTCTGCAGCAGCTTTTCCTTGAGCCAGACCGGGATGGCCATGCGGAAGGAAGCGAAGCCGCGCGGCGCGAACGCCAGGTACGTCTCCAGCAGCCGCTCGAACTTCAGGAACGGCTTGTCGTAGAAGGCGACGTAGTCGACGTCCTTGAAGTCGATGCCGGCGTGCTGCAGGCAATAGTCGACGGCGTGCTGCGGGAAGCGCGCATCATGCTTCTTGCGCGTGAAGCGCTCCTCCTGCGCCGCCGCCACCAGCTTGCCGTCCACCAGCAGCGCCGCAGCGCTGTCATGGTAGAAGGCCGAGATGCCGAGAATGCGCACGCCAGGCGTCCCCGCAGACGATCAGAAGATCGTGTAGATGAACGGGCCGATCGCCGTCTGGGTCAGTACCAGCAGCGCGCCCAGCATGACCATCACCACGATGATCGGCAGCAGCCAGAACTTCTTGCGCACGCGCAGGAAGCTCCACAGTTCCTTGATGAGCCACATCGTTCCTGTCCTCTTGGCCGCACGGCTCAGTATTGGTTGCGCATGGTGTCGGGCGGCGGGCCAGGCGGCTCGCGCTCGATCCAGTAGCTCGCCGCGGCAGGGTCGAGCTTCAACCTGAGCAGATCCTTGCCTTTCCAGCGCAGCAGCAGGCCGATCGGCAGCATGACGCCGTAGAACATGATCCCGAGGATGATCGGGTTCATGACCTTGCTCATCAGCAGGCCGAAGCGCATCCACAGCCGGTTCAGCGGACCCAGCACCCGCGGCGCCAGCAAGGCCACGACGCCGAACAGCACGGCCAAGCCGATCGCATATGGCCACCAGGTGCCGGACCGCCACCACGACCAGGCCGCCACGATGGCGAAGAAGCCCGCGAAGACCAAGCCGAACGATCTGTCCGAGCCGCCGGGCAGGTGTTCGTCGCGGGTGAAATTCTCGTGTGTTTGTATGGCCTTAGCCATTCCGGGACTGCGACGGAGCGGGTTCCCGGGAAGGGTGCCGGGCGGGTTTCAACTGACTTATTCGCCGACGAATGTCAACCGAGCGCGGCGGCCGTCGACTAGATGTTGCGCCGCCGGATCACGGGGCCACCACTTCGTATATGCTTGCCGTTCATCAGCACAATGGACCTCGACCATGCCCCGCCCGACCTGGAACGCCCTGCTCGCCGTCCCCGAACCCCTGCTACTGCCGGTGGCACACGACGCACTGTCGGCCCGGCTGATCGAGGCCGCCGGCTTCCGCGCCGCCTCGGTCGGCGGCTTCGCGCTGGTGGGCGCGCGCCACGGCATTCCCGACATCGGACTGGTCGGGCTGAAGGAGATGGCCGACGGCGTGCGCGACATCCTGGCGGCCACCACGCTGCCCCTGATGATCGACGGCGACGACGGCTATGGCGACGTCAAGAACGTCACCCGCACCATGCGGACCTACGAACGCCTGGGCGCGGCTGCCATCTTCATCGAGGACCAGGTCTCGCCCAAGCGTTGTGGCCACATGGCCGGCAAGAGCGTCGTGCCCAGCGAGGTGATGGAGCGCAAGATCCGGGCGGCCGCGGCGGCGCGCGACAGCAAGGATACATTCCTGCTGGCCCGCACCGATGCGCGCGCGCTCGAAGGGCTGGACGGCGCCTTGCGACGGGGCGAGCGTTATCTCAACGCCGGCGCCGACGGCATCTTCATCGAGGCGCCGGTCTCGGTCGCCGAACTGGAGCGTATCGGGCGCGCTTTCAAGGGCACGCCGCAGCTGGCCAACATGCTGGAGGACGGCGCCACGCCGCTGATGACGCCAGCGGACCTCTACGGTCTGGGCTTTCAGATGGTGGCCTATCCGGTGTCGCTGCTGTTTCGCATCGTTCACACGATGCAGCGGGCGCTAGCCGATATGCGTGCCGGCACGCTACGCCTTCAGGGCGA
>DATEIF010000407.1:0-4062 GCA_035279205.1 Vineibacter sp. | reverse complement strand
ACTTCTGCAATTGACTGAAATTAGTGACGCGCAGGTATGCCAGTTTCGACGACGGGACGGGGCTAAAATGTTACGGCGGCAACGTCATATAAAAGAAGAAGCTGCTGTAAAAGCATAAGAAAGGGCAAGAAAGGCGTGCAGCAGATCGGTAATGTCGAGATTCCACGGGCGGCTTTTCTCGTGGCGCTGAAGACGGGCCGCTGATTCTCTTGTCGCTGGCTCAGAGCACCTTGTCGAGAAGGCTTTGGTGCGGTTCCTCACGCGTGCCGAACAGCGCCTCCGGCGGGCCATGCTCGACGATGACGCCGCCATCCGTGAAATCGACGTGGTCTGCTACCTCGCGCGCGAACCCCAGGATGCAGGTCATGCCATCGGCAGCGAGATCCTGGATGGTGACCAGCACCTCCTTCGTCGTCTCGGGGTTGAGCGCGGCAGTGACTTCGTCGAACAGCATGACCTTCGGGTTCATCGCGCTGCTGCTGGCCTGGTGGCGCCCCGCATGGCCGGCAGCTTTTGGCCAGGGCTAATCGGCGGCCGAATTCGGTTGCGCCGTGTCGAGCGGTCATGCCAATGGCGCCGGCTATGCCTGACCGCACCGCGATCCTCACGCTGTCCTGCCCGAACCGTCCCGGCATCGTGGCCGCGGTCTCGACGCTATTGTTCGAGGCCGGCTGCAACATCCTCGATGCGCAGCAATTCGACGACGTCGAATCCGGACGCTTCTTCATGCGGGTCGTCTTCAACCGGCTGGACGGGAGCCGCAGCCACGCGGCCATCGTGGCGGCGCTGGAGGATCTGGCCGGACGCTTCGACATGGACCTCGCGATCCGCGAGAGCAAGACCCACAAGCGGGTCATGCTGCTGGTCTCGCGGTTCGACCATTGCCTGGCGGATTTGCTCTATCGCTGGCGCATCGGCGAGCTGCCGATGACGGTCACGGCGATTGTTTCCAACCACGACCGCGGCAGCATCACGTCGAACGATCTGGGCGACCTGCCGTTTCATCATCTGCCGGTGACGCCACGGACCAAGATGGAGCAGGAAACGCGGCTCTGGCAGCTGATCCAGGAAACGCAGACGGACCTGGTCGTGCTGGCGCGCTACATGCAGATCCTCTCGGACGGCCTCTCGGCGAAGTTGCTCGGGCGCTGCATCAACATCCATCATTCGTTCTTGCCCGGCTTCAAGGGGGCCCGGCCCTACCATCAGGCCCATGCGCGCGGGGTGAAGCTCATCGGGGCGACGGCGCACTATGTCACCACCGACCTCGATGAAGGCCCCATCATCGAGCAGGACGTCGAACGCATCTCGCACCGCGATACCCCTGACGATCTCGTGCGCAAGGGGCGCGATATCGAACGCCGCGTGCTGGCCCGCGCGGTGCTGCACCATCTCGAGGACCGGGTGATCCTCAACGGGCGAAAGACGGTCGTCTTTACCGGCTGATCGGGTGGCGGACCGTCAGCGCCGCCGCCGGCGCCGGCGCGGACCGGCGTTGGTATCGCCGCCGCGCCGCCGGAAGATATAGCCGACCAGCAGGCAGAACAGGGCGACCCCGCCGAAAATGAACAGCGCCGGCTGCAGCAGCACCGGCCTAACGGCGGTATCCCAGACCTCCTCGTGGAGGTAGCGCTGCACCACGGCCTGCATCAGGTTGAGGCTTGACGCGTGGAACTTGAACCACAGCTCGCCCAGTGCGGTGAGCGACCGGTCGCCGTTATCGACATACTCGGCCACTTCGTAGACCCCGATCACGGCGGTGACCAGGAGCAGGAGCCAGCCGAGTCCACGCAGCAACACCATCAATCGGCCCTCCCCGCCGCGGTCCGTTGCCCCAACGGACCCGACGCTACCAGCCGGCCGTCCCGGACGAAAGCCGGCAGGTCCCTGCAATGGCGTTTTCCGGAGGTTGGCAAAAGCCTGACTGGAGTATAGTTTGCGCCGCAATCGGAGAGGTGGCCGAGTGGTTTAAGGCACACGCTTGGAAAGCGTGCGTGGTGTAACAGCCACCGCGGGTTCGAATCCCGCCCTCTCCGCCAGCCAGCGCGGATGATCTTATCGTGACCGCTCGTTCAGGCGACGGCACAGGATCAGGATGGCAACAAGCGCAGCGGCAACGCCGATTACGCAGGCCGTCCAGCCGAAATGGTCGTAGAGCTGGCCGAGCAGCGCACTGCCGACCAGGCCGCCGGAAAAGTAGGATGCGAGATAGAGGCCGTTGGCGGCACCGCGGTCGCGGGCGGCGGCACGACTGACGAAGCCGGTCATGACTGCCTGCCCGAAAAAGGTACCGACAGCGACCAATGTCAGCCCGGCCAGAACGGCCGGCAGACTGTGCAGCAACAGCAGCGGCAAGCCGAGCAGCGCGATGCCGATGCCCAGCGCGAGCGCCGGTCGCGTCCCCAGTGATTGGGCGATCCGGCCGGCAAAAGGCGTGGTGAAGATCGAGGGCAGGAAGACGAGGTAGATGACGCCGAGCATCATCATGCCGATGCCGAAGCGCGGACCTGCGAGAACGAAGTTCACATAGGTAAAGGTGCCGATGAAGGCGAAGAGGATCAGGAAACCAACGGCAAAGCACAGCCGCAGCAGCGGATTGCGCAAATGCATACCCCAGGCCGGCATCGCTGTCGTTTGGTCCGGCATTGCCGCCGTCACCGGTGTGCGGCCCAGCGAAACATAGACCAGTGCGGCGCCTGCCAGGTTGAGCAGAGCAAAGGCGCCGAAGCTCGACGCCAGGCCGACATGATCGGCAAGGGAGGCGGCCAGCAATCGACCGAACAAGTTGCTGGCGACGTTTCCCGTGATGTAGGCGGCGAAGGCTCCGGCTGTATCTGCGGCGTCGGAATGCTCGCCGAGATAGGCCAGGGTCAGGGTGAAGGCCGTTGCCATCAAGAGGCCTTGCGTGATGCGCAGCAGCGTAAAGATCGTGAGATCAGGCGCGACAGCCAGCAGCGCCGTGGGAATCGACAGCAGCGCGAGACTGAGTAGGGTCCCCCGGCGGCGATCGATATGACGGCTGAACAACGCTACCGCCAGGCCGGCGACAGCCATGCCGATGGTGCTGGCATTAACCGCCACGCTCATCGCGGCGGGTGTGGCGCCGTAGATGCGCGTGAGCGCCGGCAGAAGAGCCTGTGTCGCGAACAGATCGACGACGGTGAGAAACGCGGTGAGGCCGATGACGGTCGACCTGACCATCGTGCCGAGGCGATGGTGCGTCTCGCTGGCGGGCACTGCCTGTGGGGCTGGCGTTGTGACGCTCATCTCGGTTCGGCCTGGTGACGATGTGGGCAGGGCGGCGTCGCACGCGCTGCGACACCGCCACCGCGTCACATGTTCTTGTCGGCGGCGTCGTGCAGAAGATCGGCCGACAGCAGCACGACGGTCTGGCTCGATTTGTTCTGCCACCAGTGCGAGGTGGTGTGGATCTCGCGGGCGACGTCGCCGGCCTTGTGCAGGATCGGCACCGCGCACGTGCTGGCATATTCGTAGATCTCGCCCTGTACGATGTAGATGATCGCCGGACGGTCGCCATGGCTGTGATACGGCACGATACCGCCCGGCTGGATTTCCAATCGTCGCAACCGGAACTGGCGGCCGGCGATCTTCGCTGGTTCCTTCGACACGTCGATCGACGCCAGCACCGTGTCGGTCACACCCTTGGCGGCGACCGTACTCGGCTTCATCACGTCGATGCCGCGCTTGTCGGCCGGGCACTCGCCGGCCAACGCTGCGCCCGCCATGCCGGACAGACCTGCAGCGACTGATGCGATCAGGGAGGTACGGCGCAACATCTTCCTCGTGTATCTTAGCATGACCTTGTCTCCTTGCGGTCGAAGGCTGATGCCACGACGGCAAAAGCCCTAACTCAGGATCGCGTAGCGGATGCGCAAACTGAAATGCCGTGTCGGATCTGATTCGATAGTCCGCCGCTATCTCGCGGCATCACGCCTGCGCGTCACAGATACTGGGCACGGATGTCGATTGTTGTTTCCACGTTCAGCCGATCGAAGTTCTTGTCCAGCCACGCAGCGGCCGTGCGGCGGCCGGCATCGTGGA
>DATEIF010000406.1:0-17990 GCA_035279205.1 Vineibacter sp. | reverse complement strand
CAAGCGGGAGAGGAAGGGGCCCATCGCGCGTCAGCGCGATGGGAAGGTGAGGGGCCACAGACGAGATGTTGAGTCTGTAGGCCCTCACCCGCCGGCCGCGTCCGTCGACCTCTCCCGCTTGCGGGAGAGGTGAAGACCCCTACTTGAACAGCGCCTCGGCGTCGGCGATCGAGAGCTGGCTGGTGTAGGAGTAGTACCCCGGCTTGCCCTCGAGCTTCTTGGCGGCGTCGGCGAGGTTGGCGGAATCGATGAACGGGATCGGCAGGTACATCGCGTTCTTGTAGCGGCCGGCGGTCGCCGGCGCCTTGAGCTGCTTCTTCTGCAGCATCAGCACCGCCACGTTGAGCGCGCTTGCCATCACGCCGGGCGGGTTCACCGAGGCGCCGGAGTTCAGCTTCTTGCTGGTCCACAGGTCGATGAAGTCCTTGCGGATCTCGCCGGTGGCCGCAATCTGCCCGCTCTTGCCCGCGTCCATGATCGACTTCCAGGCGCCGGCGGCCATGCCGTCCTGCACCCACACGCCGTTGATGTCGGGATAGGTGGCAAGCAGGTTCTGCATCGCCTGCTGGCCTTGCGCCTGGTCCCAGTTGGCGTTGACCTCGTTCACGAGCTTGATGCCAGGATGCTTGGCGAAGACCTCCTTGTAGCCCGACACGCGCATCTGGTTGGCGGGATGGCCGGCGACGCCGTTGATGGCGACCACGTTGCCCTTGCCGCCCAACGTCTTGGCCAGCCACTCGGCGGCCGCGGCGCCCCATGCCTTCTGGTCGATGCCGACATAGACCGCCTCGGGCGAGGACACCTCGGCGTCGGTCGAGATCACCAGGATGCCGGCTTCCTTGGCCTGCGCGAACACCGGATCGAACGCGGTCGGGCTGTTGGGGTTGATGATGATGGCGTTGACGCCCTGGTTGATGAAGTTGCGCACCTGGGCGATCTGGCCCGGCACGTCGACGTTGGCGCTCTGCACCAGCACCGTGACGTTATGGCCCTTGGCTTTCCACGCCGCGGCCGCGGCCTGCGCCTCCTCGATCATCTGGGTGCGCCACTCCGAGCCGACCCAGCCGTTGGACAGCCCGATCTTGAAATCGGCGGCAAGAGCCGCGGACGTCGACAGCGCGATCGCGGCCACGGTCGACAGCAATGCTGCAAGCTTGTTCATCGGTTCCTCCCTACCAGCAGCCTTGCGGCGATTATGTTCATGGGATGAAATCGATTTCAATACCCAGTCCTGATCGTGTTTCGCGATCACCCGGCGATGAAATTGGGTTAGGCTGTCCTCAGCCCGGACATCCTTCGGATCCACCCATGTCCGGGTCAGGCCGGGCTTCCAGACGCACAGGAGCCCGGCCGCCCTCGCATGGGCGACGATTTCTGGTTTTCGGATCTGCCGGCGTCAGGCCCGCGTCACGTGCACCGTGGGCTTGCGGCCGTCATTCCACTGGCCGCCGATGGCGCGCTCGATCTGGGCCGCGAGCTGCAGCAGCAGGCCGTCGTTGGCCTGGCGCGCCTGGGCCTGGATGCCGAGCGGCAGGCCGTTCTCGTGTTGCGCCAGCGGCAGCGAGATGCCGGGGATGCCGCAGAGATTGGCCAGCGGCGTGTAGGCGAAGAAGCGCCACAGATTGCCGAACCAGTCGAGCACCGAGGGATTGTCGCTGATCGTCAGGAATTCCCTGGTGCCGATCTTCGGCGTCGGCAGCGCCGTGATCGGGGTCAGGATGATGTCCCAGTCCTCGAAGAAAGCGCCGAAGCCGCGGGCGGTGGTGTTGAAGGTTGCCTGCATGCGCGCCCGCTCGGTGAAGGAGATGCCGCGGCCGGCTTCCCAGATCCGGATGTTCACCGGCTCGACGCGGTCGGCCGGCGGCCGCTCCAGGCCCAGTGGCGCGATCAGGTTGGAGATCGTCTGCGCGAAGTTGCTGATGTAGCAGGTGGTCTGTGCGGCGAACGCGGCGCGCAGATCGATCTGGGGCAGCGCCCAGTCGACGTGGTGCCCGAGGCCCTCGAGGAAGCGGCCGACGCGGGTGAGCTCCGCCGCGATGTGCGGTGTCGCGCGGTAGTCGCCCCATTCGTGCGACAGCGCGATGCGCAGCGGCGCCGGGTCGCGCTGGATCAGGTCGAGATAGGGCTCGGCCGGTGTCCAGTAGGGCATGAACTCGCCCGGCGCGCCGCCACGGCAGCTGTCGAAGAAAGCCGCCGTGTCGCGCACGGTGCGGGTGTGGCAGCCCTGGGTCGAGACCAGCCCGGTCAGGTCCGAGGCTGCCGGCGCGATCGAGAACACGCCGCGCGACGGCTTCAGCCCGATCACGCCGTTGACGCCGGCCGGAATGCGGATGGAGCCGCCGCCATCGCTGCCATGCGAAATCGGCAGCGCGCCCGCCGCCACCATGGCGCCGGTGCCGGCCGAGGAGCCGCATGTCGTGTAGTCGGTATCCCAGGGATTGCGCGTGATGTAGACGGCGGGATTTTCCGCCGAGCTGCAGCAGCCGAATTCCGGCGTCGTGGTGCGGCCCATGATGTTGAGTCCGGCCTGCCGGATGCGACCGGCGAGGAAGCTGTCCGCCGGCGCGCGGTTGCCGCGCATCAGCAGCGAGCCCATCTCCTGCAGCCGCCCTTTGAGGGTGGGGCCGAGATCCTTCATCAGGTAGGGGACGCCGGCGAAGGGGCCATGCGGATTCATGCCGTCCTTCAGCGGGTCGGCGACGACGTCGTCGAACACCTCGACCACGGCGCTCAGGGCCGGGTTTGTCGCGGCGATGGCGGCGGCGGCCTGCGCCGCCAGCTCGGCCGGCGTCATCTCGCCCTGGCGCACGCGCCCGGCAAGGCCCAGCGCATCATGCTTCGCCCACTCGTCCCAGCTCATTGCCAACGTCATGTCGTTCCCTGGCTCCTGCGCGAAAGCGGCTAGGCTAGAGGAACGCGGCGCAGGGTCAACGTCGCAGGCGGTCGCATATCGGGGTAAGCGTGATGCGTTGCTCCGCCAGGCTTTCATCCTCCAGTGCCAGCGATTCTGTTGCCGCGGGCCTCGGTCAAGCTTACGATTCGCCAAGGCCCGCATGTGGGCTGGCCAAGCGGCCGTATGTACCGCGTCAGCGCAACAGGCCAGCTTCGGGGAGATGCGACATGACCTACTACGATCTCGGCGCCTATTCGCGTCCGATCACGACTGCCTCGGTCGAGGCGCAGGTCTGGTTCGATCGCGGACTGAACTGGATCTTTGGCTTCAACCACGCCGAGGCGATCAAGTGCTTCGGCAAGGCGCTGGAGCACGATCCGGCCTGCGCCATGGCGCAGTGGGGCATCGCCTATGCGGCCGGCCCCAACTACAATCTGCCCTGGCACCTCTACGACCCGGCCGGCAAGGCCCAGGCGCTGGCCGCCGCTTATGACGCGATGCAGGCGGCGCTGTCGCTCGCCGACGGCGCCAGCCCGGTCGAGCAGGCCCTGATCCGTGCCCTGCCGGTCCGCTATCCGCAGCGCGAGCCGATCGAAGACCAGTCCGGCTGGGACAAGGCCTACACAAAGGCGATGCGTCAGGTGTTCGGCGATTTCCGCGGTGATCTCGATGTCGCCTGCGTCTTTGCCGAGGCGATCATGAACGAGACACCGTGGAAGATGTGGGACCTCTCGACCGGCGACGCTGCCGAAGGTGCCGGCACCCGCGAAGCGGTCGCACTGCTGGAGGGACTGTTCGAGAAGAGCGCGGCGTCGTGGGACCATCCCGGGCTGCTTCATCTCTACGTCCATCTGATGGAGATGTCGCCGTTCCCGCAGCGTGCGCTGCGGGCCGGCGACCGGTTGCGCGATCTGGTGCCCGATGCCGGCCATCTGATCCACATGCCGACCCATATCGACGTGCTGTGCGGCAACTATCGCGACGTGCTGGTCTACAACCAGAAGGCCATCGCGGTGGATCGCAAGTTCCTGGCGCGCGAAGGAGCGATGAACGTCTACGCGCTCTATCGCACCCACGACCACCATTTCGCGATCTACGGTGCGATGTTCCTCGGCCAGTACGAGCCGGCGCTGCGGGCGGCGCAGGAGCTGATCGACACCACGCCGGAGGCGCTGCTGCGTATTCCCTCACCCCCGATGGCCGACTTCATCGAAGGCTACCTGGCGATGAAGCAGCACGTGCTGGTGCGCTTCGGCAAGTGGCGGGAAATCATCGACCAGGAGCTGCCGAAGGATCCTGACCTCTACTGCGCGACGACGGCGATGATGCTCTATGCCAAGGGGCTGGCGCACTCGGTCCTGGGTGAGATCGCGCAGGCCGAGCAGGTGCGCGCCGCGTTCCGCGAGGCCAGAGCCCGCGTGCCCGACACGCGGCGCGTGCACAACAACACGGTCGTCGACCTGCTGGCCATCGCCGAGGAGATGCTGACCGGTGAGCTTGAATACCGCCGCGGCAACCATGACACCGCCTTCGCCCACCTGCGCCGCTCGGTCGAGCTCGACGATGCGCTGCCCTACGACGAGCCGTGGGGCTGGATGCAGCCGGCGCGGCATGCGCTGGGTGCCCTGCTGCTGGAGCAGGGCCGGTTGGCCGAGGCCGAGGCGGTCTATCGCGCGGATCTCGGCTTCGACCACACGCTCAGCCGGGCGTGCCAGCATCCCGACAATGTCTGGAGCCTGCATGGCCTGTACGAATGCCTGACCCGCCGCGGCGACACGGTGGAGGCGCCGTTGATCAAGGCGCGCCTCGATTTGGCGCAGGCGCGGGCGGACGTGCCGGTGCGCGCCTCATGCCTCTGCCGTCGCGAGGCAGCCTGATCCAGCGGCCGGAAGCTCTTGGCGGCATGGCAGGCGCTCGATCCGCGCCTCGGAATACGGGCGATGCAGCGGTGTCTATGACAGCGCCGTTGCTCGCCGCTTCGGCAAGACCGCGAGGGTATGAGATTGATGGTACAGCCGACGATCACCGACGAGGACATTGCCGCCCTCGTGCACCGCGTTGCGACCGCGAACGCCGCGCTGATGCGCGGTGACATCGACGGTTATCTGGCGCTGACCCCGCATGCACCGGACTATACGCTGATGGCCCCGTTCGGAGGCCCACCGACGCGCGGCTTCGATACATCGAGCGAGCGCCTGGCCGCGCTGGCGCGTTTCTTCAAGGCCGGCGAGACGGATGTCGAGCTGGTGCACGCCTACGCATCGGGCGCCATGGTGGTGCTGGTGATCATCGAACGGCAACGGGCCGAGGTCGGCGGCCTGCCGGCGCAGGACTGGTCGCTGCGCGTCACCCTGGTCTGGCGCCGCGAGGGTGCCGAATGGCAGCTCCTGCACCGCCATGCCGATCCGCTCGTCGGGGCCATCAGTGTCGAACGGGCCGCCGCGATCGCGCGCGGCTGACCGGGAATGCGGCGATACGGCCGCATCACTTCTTCACCGGCGCCCCATTGGCATCATCCGCCTGCAGGACGGCGGGATCGTCCAGTGCCGCCGACAGCCGACGGGCGAGGTGTCGCGAATAGTCGCGGGCGCTGTCCCACACATAGTGAACCGCGTCGGCGTGCTGCAAGGCTTCGGGTGGTCCTTTGGAGCCGGGCAGGAACACGGTCGACGGATCCTGCAACGTTGCATCGATCCGCGCCTCGAAGGCGGCGACCAGGCGACCGTCGGGATCGTATCGCGTGCGCCATTCCGGCTGCAGCGGAATGGTCGCGACGACAAGGCGGGCGTCACGCGCCGCGACCACCTTTTCCAGTTCGCGCAGGGCGGTGAAGCACATGTCGCTGAGGACAGGTTCCGGCAGCCAGGCGCTCGGCGCGCGCAGCGGCCCGGCGCCGTAGGCGTCCATGGCCAGCGGCGGGACGCCGGGCGCGGCGTGGCGCATGCCCCGGATACGCCCGATGTCGGGAATGAACTTCTGCGGCCGGAAGTGTGAAAAGTAGATCGGCAGCGCCGGCATCGACTGGAAGATGTAGGCGGCCGCCAGGGAAGCGGAGAAGAAAGCCTCGCGCGGCGCCGTGCATTTCTCGAAGTCGCGCGGCGCCACGACGGTGACGACGGTCCGCACGGCATACATGTGGCGCAGCAGGAAATCGGTGAGATAGGCCGTCTCGCTCATATGCAGATAGCACGGCGCCGCATTCAGCGGCCGGTAGGCCAGGCCGGTGCGGCGGAAGGCGGCAACATCAAGGTTGCGCCACGTGACCGAGGATCCCACCGCCATCAGGTCGACCCGGCGCACATCGTGCTCGGCAAGGAACTTGAACTTCTCGTCCATGCAGGCGGTGCCCGTGAAGGGCGGCGGCGGCAGCATTTGCAGGCGCGCCAGGATGCCCAGCATGCCGGCAAAGGCCAGCAGGCAAGCTATGAACAGGCCCAGCACGGCGATCAGGAAACGCGTGGCGGGCGGTTGCGACGGCAGAAATCGCGCGCCGGGCTTGAGGGGGATTCGAGCAGTGCTCATCGCTAGGGGACCCGCGGCTCAGAACTGGAAATAGATGAACTCCCGCACGGCCGACATCTGCGTCAGCGCGGCGAAGAGCAGCCCGGTGATCGCGCCGGCCCAAGTCACGCTTGGCCGCCAGCGCAACGCAATGCCGCGCCCGGCCGCAGCCCTTTCCTGATGGCCGTCGATCAGCTGCTGCGTGTTGGGCAGCAGCAGCGCCACGGCGCCGGCGGCCACCAGCACGATCGCCTTTCCCGGACCGAGGATGGCCGCAAGGCTGCTGGCGTGCAGGCCGTTGAGGCCGGCCATGCCTTCGACCATGGCAAACGCGTGCTGTGCCGTCGGGCTGCGAAAGAACACCCAGGCGAACGCCACGGCCGTGAACGTCAGCAGCCAGGCCACCGGGCCCGGCAGGGCGACAGGACGGCCGCGTTGCGCGCGCTCGGCCGTCACTGCCAGCCAGCCGTGATTGATGACGAGGTACAGGCCGTGCAGCAGGCCCCAGAACACGAAGTTCCAGGCGGCACCGTGCCACAGGCCGCCCAGCAGCATCGTCACCAGCAGATTGACGTAGCGCCGTGCCTTGCCGTGCCGGTTGCCGCCCAGCGGCACGTAGAGATAGTCGCGCAGCCAGGTCGACAGCGTGATGTGCCAGCGGCGCCAGAAATCGATGATCGACGTCGCCTTGTAGGGCGAGTTGAAATTGTAGGGCAGCCGCAGCCCGAACATGCGCGCAAGACCCACCGCCATGTCGGAGTAGCCGGAGAAATCGAAATACAGGCCCAGCGTATAGGCGAGCACGCCGACCCAGGCCTGCGACAGCGCCGGCGCATCACCCGCCGCGCCATTGAAAATCGGATCGGCGATCGACGCCAGGGGATCGGCCAGCAACACCTTCTTGGCCAGGCCCATGACGAAGAACGACAGGCCGGCAGCGAACGACTCGCTGTTGAACGCATAGATCCGGGGATCCTTGAACTGCGGCAGGATCTGCCAGTGATGGACGATCGGTCCGGCAATGAGCTGCGGAAAGAACAGCACGAACAGCCCATAGGTTGCGAGCGAGGGCTGCTCGACCTTGCGACGGTACGAATCGACCAGGTAGGCGATCTGCTGGAAGGTGTGGAACGAGATCGCCAGCGGCAGTACCAGCGATGTCAGCGGCCAGTCCGCGCCGGTGAACAGGTTGACGTTGTCGATGAAGAAATTGCGATACTTGAAGTAGCCCAGCAGCGCCAGGTTGGTGCTGACGGCCACCGCCAGCAGCAACCGCGCGTGCCTGTGGTGCGCGTCGGCGAGCCGTTGGATTTTCAGGCCGAAGGCGTAGTTGACCAGGATCGTGGCCACGATCAGCAGGCCATATTCGACGCTCCACCAGGCATAGAAAGCGAACGAAGCGATGAGCAGGAAGGCGCGTGCGACACCGTGGCCGACGCGCGCGAACAGGAAAAAAAGCGCCAGCGTCGCCGGTAGAAACGCAAGAATGAACGCGTATGAATTGAAGAGCATCGAAGCCGACCACAGTTCAACGCTCTCCCCACGTTGCAACGGTACGCGCAAGGCGTGAATTTCACCTCTGACCAATTCGTGTCCGCGTTGTCGTGCGCGCGCGACCGGTTCTGGTGCCGCCGCCTTGTGGCTTTCCGGTGGTTGCGTCGTCGCGCTGCTGCATGCGCGAACGAAGTGGACGTTGTTGTCGAAGGCCGGCGGCGAGGGCGCTGATCGGCTTGGGCATCAACGCTTGAAAATAACGCACGTGGGTCTGTCGGCACGATCGCGATGCGAACGTCCTTGTGGCGAGCATTGACACGGAGGCAACCATGAGAAAGCCCACGGCCGGCGAGAAGGCCACGCCATCGCACGCGATCACGCAGATGATCGCCGGACTGAAGGACTGGCGTGGCCCCGCCATCGCCCATCTTCGCAAGCTGATCGGCGAAGCCGCACCCGACCTGGTCGAGGATTGGAAGTGGGGAACCGCCGTGTGGACGCGTGGTGGGAATGTGGTCGCCGTGGGTGCTTTCAAGGACCACGTGAAGGTGAACTTCTTCAACGGCGCGGCATTGAAGGATCCGGATCGACTCTTCAACGCGGGTCTCGACGCCAAGGCGAGCCGCGCCATCGACATCACCCGAGACGGGACGGTGAACGAGCGGGCCCTGAAGGATCTCGTGCGGGCCGCGGTGGCGCTCCAGCTACAGAAAAAGCCAGCGAAGTGACCTGCGGGTTCGTGCGCGGCAAAGCGGTCGCCGGCATCCGGCGTCGGCAAATAAATGGCCGGGCAAAGTCGGCGCAGAAAATTTCGTCGGCTTTGCCCGGCCCGCCCCGGTCTCCGTCAGGAGTGCGACCCCGGGGGTCTCTACAACTGGAAGACATTGCCGCGTGTGCCGGTGGCGTGCTCGCCAGCGCCGTCTCGATGCGCACGACATACCGGCGGTGATGATCGTATGCAGTTGAAAATGGGTTCAATTCTGATCGAAGCCGCAACGACGCAGGCCCATGACTGCAGTTGCAATTCTGATGAAAAATAAAACGGAAGCGCATCTTTGCGTTGCGGCCCCGCCCTGAGCAGCGTCACGTGACAGTGCGGTGCTGCGGCCGGGGTGCGGATCGTGGGCGAAAATTCTTCGACAGCACTGTCGGTTATAGGGCGTTTCGAACGTCCTCGAGACAAACGGCCCGACCTGGTTGAGCGTGGTGTGTACGTCTAGGAGAACAAAAAGGGCCACCCCACAAGGGCTTGATCGCGCGCTTGAACCCCCGGCTTGGCGCAACGAGTCCCCGCAACGGAGACGGTGCCACCATGCCCCAGATTCTTTCCGCGACTGACCTCGCTGCGCGTGTGCGCGACCGCTATGCCGATCTGCACGGCGGTGCGGAGCACCTGGAGCGCAGTGCCGCCTGGGATGCCGCGTCGGTGACGCTGGCCCTCAAGCACGTGCGGCTTGCCAGAGCGGCCGTGCATGATCTCGCCCGCACCGGCGATCTCGCCATCACGACGGCGCTGGGCGCTGACGACAGCGAGGAGATGACCTCCCTGGATATCGTCGAGGACGGCCTGCAGCGCACGCTCGAGGCGCTGAAGCGCCTCTGACGCTGGTCGCTGACACACCTGTCATCCCGAGCGCAGCGAGGGATCTCCCGCGAATGGCGCACCATGCGTCGCTCGCGGGAGATCCCTCGATGCGCTCGGGATGACGACCGGTTGAGCCACAGCTACGCGGATGCGGGCTGATGCGCGCGCAGGAAGCTGCGCACCTGGCGTACGACGACCGGGATCATCTCTCTGGGTTCCTTCCAGGGATAGAGACTCACCTCGGATCTCGGCGCCAGCCGTACCGACTCCACGGCGACGGCGAAGGGATGCGGCGGGATGTCGTCGGGCAGTACCAGCACGGGCACCTGGCAGGCGCGCACGAAATCCCGCGTCACGGTGAAGACGAAGTCGGCGTTGGCGCGATACATGTTGTTGAGGAAGGCGCTTACCATTGCCATCGAGATGTCGTGCCGGCGGGCACACAGTGCCGGCCCCCAGTTGGCGATGTTGTTGTTGTAGAACTGATCCGGCAGTTCCGGGCGGAAGCCGCTGGGTTGTGCCAGGACGGCCGCGACCACGCGGTCGGGCGCCCGCTTGATGAGGTTCCAGATGAAGGGGCCGCCAATGCAGTATCCCAGCACCAGGAACTGCGTGATGCCGAGGTGATCCAGCAGGCCGATATGGTCATCGGTATAGGCGTCCCAGGGCCGGTCGACCTCGAGAGGACCCGAGGACTGGCCGCCGCCGGCGTTGCGCAGGTCCATGGTGATGCAGCGATAGCGGTCCTTGAGCTCGTGCATGGCGTTGAAGGGTGCGCTTTCGCGCAGGAACGTCATCGTCGCATTCAATCCGCCGCCGGGGATGATCAGCAGCGGAAAGCCTGATCCCACCTCCTCGTAATGGATGCGGACGGCGCCTCTTTCATAAAACGGCATGGTCGGGTCCTCCAGGGACAACATCCTGTCATGCCGACCCGCGATCAAACAGTCACGTCGAGCGTAGCGGGGGCGATCACACTGCCATCCCGAGTGCAGCGCGGGATGCCGGTGCGATGCTTACGGTGCGGAGGAGGCGAGCGCCGGCTTGCTGTCGCCGCGTCGGTTGCGCTCGGTCTGGCCGAGATAGGCGGACAGGCGCTCCAGGCCGCTCTCGGTCAGGCTGACGATGACGCGTCGCCGGTCGGCCGGATCGTCCCGACGTTGCACCAGACCCGTCGCGATCAGCTGCTCGACCCGGCGCAGGGCGGTCGTGAGGGCCATGCTGGAGCCGGCGCACAGACCGGTCAGATACATGTCGCGCTTCTCGATATGCGCCAGCATGAGATCGAGCAGCATGTCCCACGACGGATCGACGAAGATGCCGTCCTGAAAGACGCGGGCGCGGACCCTGTGTTCATACAACATCGATCGCACACGCGCCGACATGTCATCAGACGATACCGGGGCTGCGGTAGATGGATCTATGCCTGCCGGGTCGGTCTCCGGAGCCGCCTCGTCGATAGCGAGGAACCGGTTCACCGTCGTCTTGATGCCGGTGAGCGTCGACTGCATTTGCGAGAGGCGTTTCAAAACCCCGTCTTGATCGGCGATCCGGGCATGAGCATCCATGTTCCGGTCCATCGCGCGGCGGACCGCCGAGACGAGATCGGCGCGAACAACCGGCTTGCACAGGAAGTCGTCCGCGCTCAGCTGGAGGGCGCGGACCGCCGTGTCCATTGTCCCGTGACCCGTGAGGACAATGACCTGCGGCCCCGGCGTGCCGGCCGGCAGCTTCGCCAGCAGCTCCTCGACCAGCTGAAGCCCATCCATCCCCGGCATGCGCACGTCGGTGAGAAGCACACCGATACGCGGATTGCACTGGATGTGCTGAATGGCCTCGAGCGCATGCCGGGCCGAATGCACCGCAAAGCCTTCGTCCGCGAGCGTCGTGACCATCTCGTCGAGGAGGGATTCGTCGTCATCCACAACGAGGACGCCGAGTTGCCGCTGTGTGTCCGGACGGGATGGCTGCATGGGTGGACCCAACGGAGCTGAACTTGCAGACGCGTTATCCCTGCTACTTCCCCGAGTATCTGCAATCGCATCGCAAAGCCCAGTCTGAAAGGGTCCAATACGGTGGGTTCTGCGGCCGGCGGGTGCCTCCATGCCGACTAACTGACGCGAACAGTTGAACAAATTGGCGGCGGTCGTCGAATTGGCCGCCGAAGGCTCACCCGTTGTCGACCGCGATGCTACGGCTCTTGAGCCGATAGACCAGTTGCGAGCGGGTCAGGCCCAGCAACCGGGCGGCAGCCGAGACATTGCCGTTGGCGCGCTGGATGGCCTTGCGCACCAGGGCGTCCTCGATCTCGTCCAACGACACCACGTCGGTATCGTCGCCGCCGTCGCCCAGCAGGTCGTTGACGCGCCGGCTGACGCGGCCGATCCCGGGCGCATCTGCGGCGGACAGGCTGCCGGGATCGGCGGCCTTGGTGAGCACGCCGTCGTGGCCCACTTCGAAGCGCTGCGCGCCGAACGTCTCGCCGCTGGTGAACAGGTGCCCGATATCCACCGCGGCGCCTTCGGTGCCGAGGATGACGCCGCGCTCGATGACGTTCTCCAGCTCGCGAATATTGCCGGGCCAGTCATAGGCCAGCATGGCGCCGATCGCCCGGTCGGTGAACCCGGTGAAGCTGCGCCCGTGACGCTGCATGAACTTGCCGAGGAAATAGTGCATCAGGACCGGCACGTCCTCGCGTCGCTCGCGCAGCGCGGGGATGCGGATCGGGAACACGTTCAGGCGGAAGAAGAGATCCTCGCGGAAACGCCCCGCCGCGACCTCGTCGCGCAGGTTCACGTTGGTGGCGGCGACGACACGCACGTCGACCTTGCGCGTCTGGTGGTCGCCCAGGCGTTCGACCTCGCCTTGCTGCAGCGCGCGCAGGAGCTTGCCCTGGGCGTTCATGCTCAGGATGCCGATCTCGTCCAGGAACAGCGTTCCGCCGTTGGCGCGCTCGAAGCGGCCCATGCGGGTGGCCACCGAGCCGGTGAAGGCGCCTTTCTCGGAGCCGAACAGTTCCGACTCGATCAGCGCCTCGGGAATGGCGGCGCAGTTCAGGGCCACGAAAGGCTTGTCGCTGCGCGGGCTGATGCGGTGCAGTGCGCGGGCAAACACCTCCTTGCCGACGCCGCTCTCGCCCAGGAACAGGACGGTCGCCCGGGTCGACGCGACGCGCTTCACCATCTGGCAGGTCGAGTTGAAGCCGGGCGAGGCGCCGACCATGTCGTTATCGCCGAAGGCCGTCGGCAGGGGATCGGTGGCGGTCTGTGGTGCGCCGGGCCGGGGCCTGGTCGCGGCGGCCGACAAGCCGCGGGTGAACGACTCGATCTGCAGGAACCGCACGTCGTCGGCGGCATCCGTCCACTCCTCGACCGGCCTGCCGACGATGCGGCAGCGCACATTGCCCATGGCGCGGCACTCGGTCTCGCGGAACAGGATCGGGCGCCCCATGAACTCGCTCGTGTAACCTGACGCGTAGCCGATCTGCATCCAGCACGCCGGCTCATGGCCGATCCCGTAGTGGCGGACGTGCTCGTCGTCCTCGGACGAGGCATTCCACAGGAACTCGCCATCGAAGCGGCCGCGCTCGACATCGATGTCGAGACGGACCGTCTCGACCTGCACGATGCCGGACAAGCCGTGCAGCTGCGGTCCCACGATGAACATGTCGTGGAGGTTGGTCTGAGACCGGACCTTGCGCGCGATCTGGGCATCACGCGAGCCCGCGTAGTAGCCCATGCGCGTGAGCAGCCCACGGGCGCGGTCCAGCCCGATGCTGTCGATCAGCTCGCGGCGCAGCACGCCCATCGCCTCGGCGTGGATCAGCAGCATCCGCTTGTCGTGTAGCCAGATGTGGCCGCTCTGCGGCGAGAAGCGCAGGTGCGCTGCGAGGTCGGCGATGTCCGGGAGCCGGTGCGGGTCGACGGGCAACTGCTCGGGCTGGATCAAGGGCAGACGCACCGGCGGCCCGTGAGGCGGTTTACTCATCTTGTTCATCCCGCCGTTCCTCCCATCGATTGCGCCGGAGCCTACGCCACTCGAGCCGGGAAGATCAAACGCTGGGGGCGCGCCACTCCGTGGCGCGTCATGCTCATGGCCATCCGAGCGGGCACTGATCGCGCGCGCAAAGCTATGACGCGCCACGGAGATTGCCCTGGCTGCGCAGGCGGAGAGGGGTGGTTGAATTTACACAGCGCCGACGGCGGCGGCCGGGCTCGGTTGTTTGAAATTATTCAACCGCCGTCGAAACGACCATCGCCGCTGATCGAGAAAACGTTGAACCGCCGGCTTTTCTGGCGCGTGCCGCGGCTTGGCACGGCTCTTGCCATCACCCTGGAAAATCGATCCGGAACATCAATCCGGCACACCGACGTCCAATCGAGGGAGGACGCAGCAGTGACATCAGGCGACACCGGAAATCCGTCGTTCGATCCGCGGCAATGCTTTGTGCGTGTGACGCACGTGCGCGCCGACGGGTTCATCGAGTTCGCATTCGCGGTGGGCGATCCGCAACTGTCGGTCGACCTGATCCTGCCCACCGCCGCGTACCACGCATTCTGTGCCGCCAACGGCGCGGTGCAGATCCCATCCGTGTCCCGCTGACCTGGAGGCGAGCAATGTCCGTGGAAATCAAGACGGCGGCCATCGAGCCGGTGCGTCAGACCTTCAGCCATGTCGCGCGCCGGCTGGGTGCCGACAAGCCCGCGTCGCGCTACCAGGAGGCCACGCTCGACCTCCAGTCGGAATGTAACTTCCACTACCGGCCGCTGTGGGACCCTGAGCACGAGCTCTACGACAAGCGGCGCACGGCGATCGGGATGAAGGATTGGTATGCCTTCAAGGATCCGCGCCAGTTCTACTACGGCACCTACGTGCTGAACCGGGCCAAGCTGCAGGACACGGCCGAGAACAACTTCGCCTTCGTCGAGCGCCACGGTGCGCTCGCCAGCCTGCCCATGGGCTTGGCGCGGCGCATCAAGGCCATCCTGCTGCCGCTGCGCCATGTCGAGTACGGCGCCAATCTCAACAACTGCTACATCTCGGCCTATGGCTGGGGCACTGCGATCACGGCCGCGACCACCTTCGCCATGATGGATCGGCTGGGCATCGCGCAGTACCTGTCGCGGATCGGCCTGCTGATCGACGGCAATACCGGCGAGTCGCTGACGGTGGCCAAGGACAGCTGGATGACCGATCCGGTGTGGCAGCCGCTGCGCAAGCTGGTCGAGGACAATTTCGTCATCAAGGACTGGTTCGAGCTGTTCGTGGCGCAGAACCTGGTGCTCGACGGCCTGCTGTATCCCCTGGTGTACGGCCGCTTCGGCAGCGAGCTGTCGCAAGCCGGCGGCTCGGTCGTGGCGATGCTCACCGAGTTCATGGACACCTGGTACGCCGAGGCGGTCAAGTGGGTGGACGCTTTCGTGAAGACGGCGGCCGCCGAGTCGCCGGAGAACCAGGCCCAGCTGTCGGCCTGGGCACGCGAGGCCACGGTGCGCACGCGCGATGCGTTGGCGCCGCTGGCCAAGCTGATCTACTTCGAGGAGGCGCGCGCCGTGCTCGACGATGCCGGCGCCCAGCTGCAGGCGCGCCTCGCCAAAGCCGGCCTCACCGTCTGAAGGAGCGCGCCATGACCGCCACCCAGAGCAATGTCTTCCTGGCCCTGCAGACCAACGACGAGACGCGGCCGATCATCGAGGCGATCGAAGCCGACAACCCGCACGCGGTGGTGCACCGCTATCCGGCGATGGTGAAGATCGATGCGCCCGGCCGGCTGGTGCTGCGCCGCCAGACCGTCGAGGACATCACCGGCGTGGAGTGGGAACTGCAGTCCTTCCACGTCAACCTGATCTCGCTGTCGGGCAACATCGACGAGACCGAGGACGAGCTCGTCCTGGCCTGGAGACAATGACAACCATCGCCGGAGGAACGACCATGACCGACAAGGCAGCGGCCGCCGCCGCACCGAAGAAGCTGAGCCTGAAGGCGAAATACGCGCAGCTCACGCGCGGGCTGGGCTGGGAGACCACGTACCAGCCACCCGACAAGGTGTTTCCCCAGACCCGGTTCGAGGGCATCAAGATCCACGACTGGGACAAGTGGGAGGATCCGTTCCGCCTCACCATGGACGCCTACTGGAAATACCAGGCCGAGAAGGAAAAGAAGCTCTACGCCATCATCGATGCGTTCCAGCAGAACAACGGCCACCTCAATGTCAGCGACGGGCGCTACGTCAACACGGTAAAGCTGTTCCTCACCGGCATCTCGCCGGAGGAGTACTCGGCGCATCGCATGTTCGCCATGCTGGGCCGCAACTTCGCCGGCGTCGGACCGCAGATCGCGGCCCAGATGCAGTCGATCGACGAGCTGCGGCACGCGCAGACCCAGATCCACACCATCAGCCAGTACAACAAGTACTTCAACGGCATGCACGACTTCCGCCACATGCATGACCGGGTCTGGTATCTGTCGGTGCCCAAGTCGTACTTCGAGGACGCGATGACCGCGGGTCCCTTCGAGGGCATCGTGGCGATCTCGTTCAGCTTCGAGTACGTGCTGACCAACCTGATCTTCATGCCGTTCATGTCCGCCGCCGCCTATAACGGCGACATGGCGACCGTGACCTTCGGCTTCTCGGCCCAGAGCGACGAGTCGCGGCACATGACGTTGGGCATCGAGTGCATCAAGTTCCTGCTCGAGCAGGATCCCGGCAACGTGCCGATCATCCAGCGCTGGATCGACAAGTGGTTCTGGCGCGGTTACCGGCTGCTGACCCTGGTCTCCATGATGATGGACTTCATGGTGCCCAAGAAGGTGATGTCCTGGAAGGAAGCCTGGGACATGTACTTCGTCCAGAACGGCGGCGCCCTGTTCAGGGACCTCGAGCGCTACGGTCTGCGCATGCCGAAGTACTGGGAGCAGACCGTTGCCGCCGCCGACCGGCTGTCCTGCGAGGCGTGGAACACGTTCTACAACTACGCGGCGGCCGCCAACTTCAATCCATGGTGTCCGACCGACGAGAACATGGAGTGGATGTCGCAGAAATATCCCGGGACGTTCGACAAGTACTATCGCCCGCGCTTCGAGCACTATCGCGAGCTCGAGAAGCAGGGCAAGCGCTTCTACAACACGACCCTGCCGATGCTATGCCAGACCTGCCAGATCCCGCTGATCTTCAGCGAACCGGACGATCCGACGCAGACCTGCTACCGCGAGAGCGACTACAACGGCGCGAAGTACCACTTCTGCTCGGACGGCTGCAAAGACATCTTCGACCACGAGCCGGAGAAGTACGTGCAGGCGTGGCTGCCGGTGCACCAGATCTACCAGGGCAACTGCTTCAAGCCCGGCACCGACCCGACGGCGAAGGACTTCAACCCGCTGGCCGCGGTGCTCGAGTACTACAACTTCGGTCCGGGCGACAACATGGACTACGCCGGTTCGCCTGACGAGACGAACTGGCTGAAATGGAAAGGGCTCGCCAAGGGCGATCCCCTGAAGATGGCCTCCTGACGCACGAGGTGACACCATGGCCGTCAATGCGCTGCAGCCGGGCTATACCGGCGAGGTCAAGGACCGCGTCGAGCTGTTCCACGGCAATCACCTGATCTACATCGGCTGGGATCAGCACATGATGATCTGCGCCCCGGTGGCGCTCCCGCTGCCGCCGGCGATGCCGTTCGGCGCACTCATCAGCGACGTGCTGCCGACAACGGCGTTCGCCGCCCATCCGGACTGGCCCAGCGTCGACTGGAGCCGGGTCGAGTGGCTGAAGTCGGGCAAGCCTTTCAAACCCGATCCCGGCAAGAGCCTGGCCGACAACGGCCTGGGTCACAAGTCGGCGCTGCGCCTGCGCACGCCGGGGCTCAACGGCATCGCTGCCACGGGTTCCTGATCCGGGAGGTGGCCATGGGCTACCAGGTCACGATCGAGCCGCTGGGCCATAGCATCGACGTCGAGGACGGGCAGACCATCCTCGATGCTGCGCTACGGGCAGGCGTCTACCTGCCGCACGCGTGCTGCCACGGCTTGTGCGGCACCTGCAAGGTACAGGTGACGAGCGGCGACTTCGACCACGGACCGGCGTCGCCCTTCGCGCTCATGGATGTTGAGCGCGACGAAGGCCGGTGCCTCGCCTGTTGCGCGATGCCGACGCAGGACATGGTCGTCGAAGCCGACATCGACGAGGATCCCGATGCCCGTCATCTCCCCCTGCAGGACTATCTCGGCCGCGTGGCCGAGTTGGTCGACCTGACACCCACGATCAAGGGCGTCTTCATCGAGGTCGGCGACGGCGAGGTGGTGTTCCAGGCCGGCCAGTACGTGAACCTGCATCTGCCGGGCCTGGAGCATCCGCGGGCCTTTTCGCTGTCGAACCGGCCGCAGCCGGGCAGCCGGCTCGAGCTGAACGTGCGGCACGTGCCCGACGGCAAGGGCACCACGTACGTGCACCGGCGGCTGCAGGTGGGCGACGCGGTGAGGATCAGCGGGCCGCTGGGCCGCTTCTACGTGCGCAAGTCC
>DATEIF010000405.1:0-2612 GCA_035279205.1 Vineibacter sp. | reverse complement strand
GTATCGACGGACGCGGCCGACCCGGGCATCAACCGGGTGCTGGCTGCCGCAGCGCAGCATGGGTTGCCGGTCAATCTCCTCTGTCGCGGTCGCCTGGAGCAGGTTGCCCAGATGGCGGCACGCAACCCCAATACCCGGCTGGTGATCGACCATCTCGGGCTGAACCAGCCGTTCGAGCCGCCGGTGCCCAGCGAACCCTTTGCCGAACTGCCCAAGCTGCTGGCACTGGCGGCACACGACAATATTGTGGTCAAGATCACCGGAGCTTGCACGCTCTCGCACGAACCTTTCCCTTACAAAGATCTGTGGGACCCGCTGGGCCGCATCTTCGATTCCTTCGGTTTTAACCGCTGCCTGTGGGGCACAGACTGGACCCGGGCCGTGGCGCTGCTGACCTACAAGCAGGGGGTCGACGCATTCCGTGTCATGGACCGCCTCTCCGAAAGCGACCGCACGGCGCTGATGGGGGGCACGGTGCAAAAGGTCTACAACTGGTCGCCATCCAGGCCGTAGGGCTCCGGGCGACGCCGCACGGCGCGGAACGCGCCGCGAACACCTGACACCACGCAGTAGAAAATTTCATGTGAGCACGGGTCGCCTATCAGGCGGCCCGTTCGTCCTTGGGGCGATGCGCATGAAAGTGGTGAGGGCCAAATGAAGGTCTATTACGGCTGGATCGTTGTGGCAGCAGGCGCCCTGCTGGGCTGCGTCGCCATCGGCACGGTGTTCTCGCTGGCGGTGTTCCTGCAGCCGATCTCGGACGCGACCGGCTGGTCACGCACGGGCATCTCGACGGCGATGACGCTCGACTTTCTGACGATGGGGGTTGCCGCCTTCGGCTGGGGGGCGGTGATGGACCGCTTCGGCCCTCGCGTCGTCGTCCTTTCGGGCGCCGTGTTGCTCGGTCTTGGCGTGACGCTCGCCAGTCGTGCCGGCAGCCTTCTCGAATTCCAGCTCGCCTACGGCATCGTGGTCGGTGCCGCGGCTGGTGCGGTGTTCGCTCCGACGATCGCCACCATCACCGGCTGGTTCGAGAAGCACCGCAGCCTCGCGGTCTCGCTCGTCTCGGCCGGCATGGGCGTGGCGCCGCTCACGATCTCGCCGTTCGCGGCGTGGCTGATCTCGTCCCATGACTGGCGCACGGCCCAGCTGACGATCGCCGTGCTGGCGTGGGTGCTGATGATACCCACCGCCTTTCTGGTACGGGCGGCGCCGGCCGCGCCCGCCGATGCCGGCGCCACGCCAGGCGCGGTCACGCCGGGAGAGCCCGGCATGACCGTGGGCCAGGCGCTGCGCTCGCCGCAGTTCATCGTGCTGGCGGCAACATTCTTCTGCTGCTGCGCCGCCCACTCCGGCCCGATCTTCCACACCGTGAGCTACGCGATGGCCTGCGGCCTGTCGACCATGGCTGCGGTCACGATCTACAGCGTCGAAGGCCTCGCGGGGCTGGGCGGGCGCTTGCTGTTTGGCGTCGCGGGCGATCGCTTCGGCGCCCGCCAGGTGCTGGTCGTCGGCCTCATGATCCAGGCCATCATGGCGGGGTCCTACTACTTCACGCGCCACCTCGGTGAGTTCTATGCGGTGGCCGCTGTCTTCGGTCTCGCCTATGGCGGCGTGATGCCGCTCTACGCGGTGATCGCGCGGGAATATTTCCCGATGCGCATCATGGGCACCGTGTTCGGCGCCGCCACCATGGTCTCGGCGCTCGGCATGGCGCTGGGACCGGCGATCGGCGGCTGGATCTTCGACACCACGGGCGGCTACGGCCTGCTCTACATCGGATCGCTCGGCATCGGCATTGGCGCGGCCGCCATCGCCTTGGTCTTTCCGCCCGCGCCAGCGGCCCGCGCGGCCCAGCCGCAGCCGGCGTAGTATCCGCACAATCGCTGTTCCTTGATACGAAATCCGCTGTCATCCCGTGCAATGCACGGGATGACAGCGGCCGTTGCAGGCGCTACCATCGCGCGACATGAATGGTCGTTCATATAGACCTGCAACGGGGAGCTGAGCATGGTGGCGAAGACCGGCTCGCACTATGAGGTGATTGTCATCGGCGCCGGCGTGGCCGGGATCTATCAGATCAAGCGTCTGGTCGATCTTGGCGTGAACGCCACGGTGATCGAGGCGGCGTCCGGCCTGGGCGGCACCTGGTACTCCAACCGCTATCCCGGCGCCCGCTTCGATTCGGAGAGCTATACCTACGGCTACTCCTTCTCCAAGGAGCTGCTCGATGAGTGGCACTGGAAGGAGCACTTCTCCGCCCAGCCCGAGAACCTGCGCTACCTGAACCACGTTGCCGACAAGTTCGACCTGCGCCGGCACATGCAGTTCAACTGCCGCGTCGAGTCCGCCTACTTCGACGAAGCCCAGAACATCTGGCGGCTCAAGATCAACGACGGACGCACGCTCAGCTGCCGCTTCCTCATCATGGGGCTGGGCCTGCTGTCGATCCCGACCTTGCCGCGGCTCGAGGGCATGGAGAGCTTCAAGGGCCGCTCGTTCCATACGTTCCACTGGCCGAACGAGAAGCTCGACCTGTCGGACAAGAAAGTGGCGATCATCGGTACCGGCGCCACCGGCATCCAGGTGATCGGCGAGATCGCCGACAAGGT
>DATEIF010000404.1:0-3161 GCA_035279205.1 Vineibacter sp. | reverse complement strand
GAACGGCACGGCGATGCCGGCGACCGACACGCTGAATGCGGCGCGCCGCACCTGGCGGATCAGCGAGACGTCGGTCTCCATGCCGGTCACCAGCAGCAGAAGCAGGATACCCAGCTGCGAGACGGCATCGAGCATGCTCTTCTGCTCGGCGGTCTTGGGGAACAGCGCGTGCTGCAGCTCCGGCAGCACCGCGCCGAACAGCGACGGCCCCAGCAGGATGCCGGCCACGAGCTGACCCATGACCGCCGGCTGGCCGATGCGCTGGGCCACCTCGCCCAGCAGCCGGCCGACCAGCAGCAGGACGACGATCTGCGCGATGAAGATCGCGACCGTGTGCTCCGAGCCGCCGCCTTCGGCCGCCCACGCGCTGGGGGTAACCACGAGGGAGAGCGGCAGCAAGAGGAGGATCGCCGTGGCGACGGGTCGGTGGCGGCGCCTCAAACGGCGAGAAGAAGCAATCATGATATGGATCTTATGAACGCGCAGCTTGTCTGCTGGTTCCCACCCGCGCGCCCGATTCCGTACTGCGACGCGCGCGCCGAGCCGGCCGGATCACGCCTCCTCTTGTCGTTGGCGCCGGCTGCGGTAGGTTAGCGTCAACGCAATCAAGACAAGCGGGCGATGAGCGCCGGCGGCGGGGGCACAGGTTGTCGGCAATCACGTTGCGTGAGGTCAGCAGGACATGGGGCACGGTGCGGGCGCTTGACCGCGCCACCTTCACGACCGAGGAAGGGCGACTGCTGGTGCTGCTGGGCCCGTCGGGCTGCGGCAAGTCGACGACCTTGCGGCTGATCGCGGGCCTGGACAGTGCCACATCGGGCCGCATCGAGATCCTGGGGCGCGACGTCACCGATCTGCCGCCGGCGGCGCGCAACGTGTCGATGGTGTTTCAGTCCTATGCCCTCTTCCCGCATCTGAGCGTGGCCGAAAACATCGTCTTCGGCCTGAAGGTTCGCAACGTGCCGGCGAACGAGCGCGCGGCACGGCTGAAACGCGCCGCCGACATGCTGGGCCTGGAGGCGCTGCTGGAGCGCAAACCCTCGCAGCTCTCGGGTGGCCAGCAGCAGCGTGTCGCCTTGGGCCGCGCCATCGTGGCCCAGACGCCGGTCTGCCTGATGGACGAGCCGCTGTCGAACCTCGATGCGCAGCTGCGTGCCGAAATGCGCCGCGAAATCCGCGCCCTGCAGCAGCGGCTGGGCATCACCATGGCCTATGTCACCCACGACCAGGTCGAGGCGATGACCATGGCCGACCAGGTGATCCTGATGAAGGACGGCCGCATCGAGCAGGACGACGCACCCGAGGCGCTCTACGAACGGCCCGCCACCGTCTTCACCGCGCGCTTCGTGGGCACGCCGCCGATGAATGTCGTGCCAGCCGCTGCCATCGCCGCTGCCGGCGGCGCCAGCCTGCTCGACGGCGCGCCCGCCGGCACCGACCTGATGCTGGGCGTGCGGCCCGAGCAGGTCCGCCTGGTCACGGCAGAGGGCGTACCGGTCACGGTCAAGGCGATGGAGTATCTCGGCGCCGACACGTTGGTGCAGGTGCAGGTCGGCAGCAGCGAGTTGACGGCGCGACTGCCGGGCCGGATCGACCTGGTGCCGGGTGCCGCCATTCGCGTGGCGTGGCCGGCCGACAGCCGGCATTGGTTCGACGCACGGTCGGGATTGCGGGTGCAATAGCAGCAGACAACCAAGAGACCAATCAACGGAGGCATCATATGCGCAGACGTTCTTTCATCGGTGGATCGGCCGCCGCGGCGGGGGGCCTGATCGCGGCGCCGGCCATCGCGCAGGGGGCGGTTGAAGTATCGTTTTTCTATCCCGTCGCCGTCGGCGGTCCGATCACCAAGATCATCGACGGCCTGGCCGCCGACTTCGAGAAGGCGAACGCCGGCATCAAGGTGAAGCCGATCTACGCCGGCACCTACCAGGAGACCATCGTCAAGGCGCTCACCGCTCACAAGAGCGGAACGCCGCCGGTGACGTCGGTGCTGCTGTCGACCGACATGTTCACCCTGATCGACGAGGACGCCATCGTCCCCTTTGACGAGCTGGCCAAGGGCGCTGATGACGCCGCCTGGATCAAGAGCTTCTATCCCGCCTTCATGTTCAACAGCCAGACCGGTGGCAAGACCTGGGGCATCCCGTTCCAGCGCTCGACCGTGGTGCTGTACTGGAACAAGGAGCTGTTCAAGGAAGCCGGACTCGATCCCGAGAGGCCGCCGGCGAGCTGGGCCGAGCAGGTCGCGATGGCCGAGAAGCTCACCAAGCGGGATGCCGGTGGCAATGTCAGCCAGTGGGGCATCCAGGTGCCCTCCTCTGGGTTCCCGTATTGGCTGTTCCAGGGTTTCACGACCCAGAACGGTGTCGAGCTGATGAACCAGGCCGGCGATACGACCTTTTTCGACTCCAAGGAGGTCGTGGAAGCGCTGCAGTACTGGGTCGATCTCAGCCGCAAGCACAAGGTGCATCCGCCCGGCATCGTCGAATGGGGCACGACGCCCAAGGATTTCTTCGAGCGCAAGACGGCGATGATGTGGACCACCACCGGCAATCTCACCAACGTGCGCAACAACGCCAAGTTCGACTTCGGCGTCGCCATGCTGCCGGCGGGCAAGCGGCGCGGCAGCCCGACCGGCGGCGGCAATTTCTATGTCTTCAAGAAATCGACGCCGCAGCAGCGCGCGGCGGCGCTGACGTTCATCAAGTGGATCACCACGCCCGAGCGTGCCGCGCAGTGGGGCATCGACACCGGCTATGTCGCGGTGCGGCCCGACGCCTGGCAGACGCCGGTCATGAAGACGTACGTCGAAGGCTTCGCTGCCGCCGCCGTGGCACGCGATCAGCTGCCGCACGCAGTGGCCGAGCTGTCGACGCACGAGAACCAGCGCGTGACCAAAGCGCTGAACGACGGCCTGCAGGCGGCGCTGACCGGCGCCAAGACGCCCGAGCAGGCAATGAAGGACGCCCAGGCCGAAGCCGCCCGCATCCTGCGGCCGTATAAGAAGTGAATCCCTTCTCCCCGCGCAGGCGGGGAGAAGGTGCCCCGGAGGGGCGGATGAGGGGCTTGTCGGTGGATGAAGCGGACACGGCTCTGATTGCCTGTGCGAGATTGTGGAAACGCCGCGAAGCCCCTCATCCGGCGCTTCGCGCCACCTT
>DATEIF010000403.1:0-5471 GCA_035279205.1 Vineibacter sp. | reverse complement strand
GTGCTTGCCGCGTGCCGTGAAATCGTCATGATCGACTGTGAGTATTCGCTCGGTTATGGGGTCCCGGAGGCTCAAGCAAATGACACGACCAAAGAATTCCTCCCGTCGGCGGCTGACGGCCGTGGCGGGGCTGACGGCTGCGTTGCTGGCTTCGACGTCGGCACTGGCACAGGAACTGGCGCTGAAGCGGGTGATGCTGTCGTCGGGGGGCGTGGGGTATTTCGAGTACGAGGCGTCGGTCGAGAACGACGCGACGCTGAAGCTGACCGTCAACCTCGACCAGGTCGACGACGTGCTGAAGAGCCTGGTGGTCTACGACGACAAGGGTGGCGTCGGCGGATTGAACCTGCCGGGCCGCGAGCCGCTGTCGCAGGTGTTCAAGGACCTGCCGTTCGACCAGGGCGCGCTGGGCTCGCCGGCGGCGCTGCTGAACGCGCTGCGCGGGGCGGAGGTGACGGTGGGCGGTCCGCGCACTGCCACCGGCCGCGTTGTGGCGGTGAACGCCGAGCCGATCATCAGCCCGGAGGGGCGCCAGGTGGGCGTGCGCAACCGCGTGACGCTGATGACGGACAAGGGGCTGCAGCAGTTCGTGCTGGAGGAGGCGGAGAACCTGCAGTTTGCCGACCCTGCCGTACGGGAGCAGGTGCAGAAGGCGCTGGCGGCGCTCGCCGGCATCGGGATGGTGCCCTCGTCGCGCCGCGGCATCAGGCGACCCACGACCTCGACCGGCACGTAGGGACGATCGACATAGTAGGACTGGTACAACGCCTGCCGGAACGCCACGGGATGACCCGACATCAGGGTCAGATCGACGTCCTTCCAATCCTGGCCGCTCATGTTCTCCACCACGGCCCACCCCTGCAGGTGCGCCTTGGTGACATCACCCTCGCCCGGCACCGTCAGCCGGTACGACGCCTTCCACACCGGCGCCGTCACGATATACGCCACACGCACCGTGCGCTTGCCCTGCCCCTTCGACGTCAGCTCCACCGTGCGCGCGTCCTTGGCCCGGTTCGACGCGATCGCCGCCAGGGCCTTCTGCACCTGCTCGCGCACCGCCGGGTCGGCGAACTGCAGGTTCTCCGCCTCCTCCAGCACGAACTGCTGCAGACCCTTGTCCGTCATCAGCATCACGCGATTGCGCACCCCGATCTGGCGCCCCTCCGGGCTGATCACCGGCTCCGCATTCACCGCCACGACACGGCCCGTCGCCGAGCGCGAACCGCCGACCGAGATCTCCGCCCCACGCAGCGCATTGAGCAGCGCCGCCGGCGAGCCCAGCGCACTCTGGTCGAACGGCAGGTCACGGAACACCTGTGATAGCGGCTCACGACCCGGCAGGCTGAGCCCGCCGACCCCGCCCTTGTCGTCATAGACCACCAGGCTCTTCAGCACATCGTCGACCTGATCGAGGTTGACGGTCAGCTTCAAGGTCGCGTCGTTCTCGACCGCCGCCTCGTACTCGAAATACCCCACGCCACCCGACGACAGCATCACCCGTTTCAGCGCCAGTTCCTGTGCCAGCGCCGACGTCGATGTCAGCAACGCAGCCGTCAGCCCCGCCACGGCGGCCAGCCGACGATGCGATGCCTTCTTGGATTTCGTCATGAATCAGCCTCCCAGTCCCAACAACCGAGCGGATGCTCACAGCCGATCATGACAATTCAACGGCGGTTCCTGGAAGCGAGGGTGCTTCGCCCCGCGTCCTCGGCGACTGGCCTACTTGGCGAGAAACTTTAGGACGTCAAGGCTGAGAGAGAGGCTGTAAGTCCCCAGCGAGAATGACGTCTTCCCGGTGCGGATGACGTCACCTGTTGCCGACAGTTGCAGGCCCTTCACGCCCAAGGGCACCGTCGCCGCGACGTTGGCTCCGTAGTCCGTGATCTTGAGGGTCGCTGCCTGAGTCGCCGGCAGCGGGATCGGGATCGCGTGTCCCTTGATGGTGTCGAAAACGAACCGCCGCGCTTCCTGATCGCCGATGATGCCAGCGACGCTGGCGCCTGCCAGCACGGTTCCCACCGTAACGATGGCGGACCGGCCGCCGATGCTGCTGCGATCCCATACTTTCCGCAGTTCACGCGCCTGTCGTGCCGCTTCGTGCGCCGCCTGCTTCATCAGGGCCTGTGAGACGGGAAGCTGAAGGATGGCGTTGAGGACATCACCGACAGTGCCGGCGCGGGCGGTCTGTGGGCCGGCACCCGGTTCGAATTTCCACAACGACGGCAGCGGCGGCGGTGCCGGGACCTTGAAGGGATCGAGAGGCGTATTGGGCGATGGGGCCGGCGGCAGAAAGCGCTGCCAGGGAGGCAGCCAATCCAGCGGATTGCGACGTGCCATCAACTGGGACTCGATGTCGGCTTGCATCTGCTTGATCACGGGATCGAGCTTCAGGTCCTGATCGAGCAGGCGAACCGGCGGGCGCTGGGGCAGTGGAAAAGTCGTGCCGCTCATGCGTGGATCCTCTCTGGACGCTGCACACGATCTATAGCGACGCGTGCGTGCTGATGCGTCACCCGCCCGGGTGAGGCACGGCCTCTGGCACCGATTGGGCCCCGGCGTAGGCAAACGGCGCCCAGTAGAACGGGTGCGCCCAGCGAATGGGATCGCTGCCGACACCGGCATTGGCGATCATGTCGAGCTGAGCCTGGCGCAGCGCCGTTGCCGGTGGCGTACCGCGCGCGACGTCGCTCAGCAGGTTGATCATCATCAGCGTCGTTGCCTCGTCGGCCACGGTCCAGTGCGAGGCCATCACGCCGCGCGTGCCGGCGGTGAAGAAGGCGCGCGCCAGGCCGGAGAAGGCTTCGCCGGCGCTGCGTCCGTCGGCACCTGCCGTATTGCATCCCGACAGCACGACGAGATCGGCATCGAGCCGCAGGCCCGCCACATCGGCCGCCGTCAACAGCGCATCGCCGCCGGTACCCGCGGCCGTCAGCAGCACCGGCTGCTGCAGACAGCGCAGTTCCGCCGGCAGCAACGCGTGCCCGGCGAAATGCACGATCCGGTACTGGTCGAGCCCACCGCGCAGCACGGCGGCGCGGCCGAAGGCGGCGCCCGTGTGCACGGCCGCCCTGCCCACCCCCAGCTTGTCGGCGGTCAGCGCCACTTCCGATTCGGCCAATGCCAACGGCGGCAGCGCGGCAAGGTCGCGCGTATCGGCGGCACAGGCCGCACCGGTCGCCGCGGCGCCATCGCGCGCCTGCTGCAGCGCCTGGGCCGCCACGCCGGGGCTCAGCGGACGATAGCCGCCGAAGCCGACATAGCGCCGCGGCGCCTTGGATTGCGCCGCCACGCGGCGCAGCAGCACGAACGATTGCGGCGTCGGCACGTAGGAGAGCGTCGTCGTCTTCGCCAGCCAGGCGACGGTCTTGTAGTCGGCGGCACCCGCAATAACCGGCGGTGGCGCGGTCACCAGCACGGCGAACGGCAGCGACTGCAAGGCGCCGTCTGCGGCCACGACCAGCGCCTTGGCCCCGACCAGCCGGCCGGCGACGGGCGCCAGCAGACGCTTGTAGAGATCGTGCGCCAGCGCCACGTCATACGCCGGCAGCTCGCCACGGGCGTCGGGTTGAAAAGACCGGCGCAGCGCCTGCACGATGCGTGCCGCCTCGGCCGCGCCCAGATCGATGCGCCAGGCCACGACCTGCCCGCCGTGGACGAGCAGGCCGTAGCCGCCCGGCTCGGCCAGCACGAATTGCAGGAACGCCTCGCCCGGCTGCAGCACGGCCAGCAGTTCCGCCGCCGTCGGCTGGCCCTGCACAAGCTGGAAGTAGCTGGGTGCCGTCGCGCGCACATCGCGCTCAGCCGCGTCGCGGGCTTGCACCACGACCGCGACCTGCGTGTCGATCGCCTGCACCGTGGCCGCATCGGCGCCGGCGTTGGTCGCGATGTCGCGACGCTGATACAGCTCCAACAGCTTCAGCTCCTGCTCCTGCAGCGTCCGGATCGCCGGCTGGCTGCTGCCCAGCCGCACGGCGGCCTGCGCCACGAACGTCGCCGTCACACTCGAGCCGATAAGCTGCGCGGCATCGAACATCTCGCTCGCTGGCGTGCCTGTGACGATGCGCGTCCCGCCGGCCAAGGCGTCGAGATAGGGAACCACTAGATCGCCCGCCACCGTCGTGCGGCGGCTACGCAGGATCTGCGCCCCGCGCCGGAACTCGGACACGGCAGCCGTGCGGTTGCCGCGCTGCCCATGGATGGCGCCCGATTCGAAGAACGTCTTGCCGGCCGGCTGCGACTGGGGCAGCGAGTCGTTAATGCCGCGCGCCGAGCTGCCGAGGTCGGCGCTGGCCTGCGGCAGCTTCTTGTCGGCCGCAGCGCCCAGGCCGGCCACGCGCACCACGCGCCAGCGCGCACCGCCGGGATCGGTGCCGACGGCCTGCAGTAGCGCCACGCCCTTGCTGGCGAACTGCTGGGCCCGCTCAGGCTGGTTCTCGCCCAGGGCCAGCAGCGCCCGCGTGCGGTAGATTTCGGCGACGCCCTGCGCCGCCCATTCCATGCTCGGCGTGATCGCCGCCGAACTGCCGACCTGGCCGCCGTCGTCGCGCCGGGGATCGACGAAGCGCTGCCCGCGCACGCCGAAGGCGTGGGCCGGCGCCGGTGCAGGCCCGCGCGCCACGGCCTGATCCAGGATCGGCTTCAGCGTCGGCGCGGCAATGTCGTACAGCGCTTCGGCGCGATCGAGTCCGGCCCGGGCCTGCTCGCGCAGGCCCTGGTTGGCGAGGTGTTGCGCCTGATACTGCTGCAGGCGGGCGTGGATCAGCGGATCGCGCGTGCGCGCGCTCAGGGTTTCAGCGCGGCGGAACAGCGTGGTCGCCTCCTCGAAGCGGCCCTGGTTGCTGATGTTCATCGCCAGATGCGCCAGCGGGTCGGCCTGCTCGGGATTGTCGCGGCCGAACAGCTTCTGATGCAGTGCCAACGCCTCGCGATAGGTCCGCTCGGCCTCGCCGTATTCCTCCTCCAGATTGTGGCGCGCCCCCACCCGCATCAGCACCTGGAAGCGCGCCGCATCGGCAACACCGTAGGTGGTCAGGAAGCGGCCACCCAGCGCGGCGTTGATGCCGATGCCGCGGCCGGTCGCAACGTCGCCGGAGAGGGCCGCGATCGTGGCCTCGATCGCGGTGGCCGCCGTCGACACGCCATCGGCCAGGAATGTCGCGCCGCCCCGCGTCGTGGCGATCGCGACATAGGGCACGCTGCCGGCGCGGCGGGCGCAGGCCAGCAGTTCCGCCGGCTGGCCGGCCAGCGTCGTGGTGGAGGCGCGCTCGCAATAGGCGCGGCCATCCAGCAAGGTCCGCCAGGGGCCGATCGAGGCCCATCCCGCCAATGCCGCGGGATCGCCCGCGCCGTCCAGTTGCGATACGCGCGCCACCGGTTCTGTCGCCGCGCCGCAGGTAATGTCGACCGTCAGGCGCGCCCGCAGGCTGGGCTCCGGGGTCACCGGCCGGTAGACGCAAGCCTCGCCGGCCAGG
>DATEIF010000402.1:0-6419 GCA_035279205.1 Vineibacter sp. | reverse complement strand
TCAACAGGCGGCACATCGCGCGTCGGGATCTTCTGGCAGATCTGGACGGTGTTCTTCCTGGCCGCCGCCGCCGGCTTGACGGTGCTGAGCCAGGCCGCCGGCATCATCGTCGCCTACGGCGGCTCGACGGCGATGGCGCTGGCGGCGACCACGGCGATCACGGCCGCGATCGCAGCGGCGCGGCTGGGCGGCGGCTGGCTGGTCGACCAGTTCCCGATCCCGGTCGTGATGGCGGCGGCCCATGTGCTGGCGCTCGCCGGCACGATCGTCCTCACACTGTGGCCGACGCCCGTCGTATCGCTGGCAACGCTGGCGATGATCGGCATGGGCTATGGCTTCATCTCCGGCGCGACGGCCGGCGCCGTCGCGTTCTATTGGCCCAGCAGCGACTATGGCCGCATCGCGAGCCGCCTCTACATCGCCTGGTGCGCGGCCGCCGTGACCTTGCCGGTGCTGGCCGGGCACCTCTACGACCTCTCCGGCGGCTATCGCCTGGCCATCATCATCGCCGGCGCCGGCAACCTGCTGGGCATCCTGCTCGCCTGCGGCCTGCCGCGCCAGGCGCCCGCCACCGCTCACGGCACCGGCGATGTGCGGCCGTGACTCGCCCGATGCCGGAGGCTAGCCTGCCGGTTTCCCGCACCATGGGAGGCAAGCGATGTCCTTCGTCAACCGGCCGCTGCGCGCTGTGCTTGCCGCCGCCCTGCTCGCGCTCGCCCTGCCGGCACAGGCTCAAATAACGCTGCGCGCGGCCATGCATTCGGATCTCAAGATCCTGGATCCGACCTGGACGACGGCGCTGATTTCGACCCACCACGGCTACCTGGTCTACGACACGCTGTTCGCGCTCGACGAGACGCTGCAGCCCCAGCCGCAGATGGTCGAGAAATACGATGTCAGCCCCGACAAGCTGGTGTGGACCTTCACCTTGCGCGACGGGCTTGCCTTCCATGACGGTGCCCCGGTCACGGCCGAGGATTGCGTGCAGTCGCTGAAGCGGTGGGCGGCGCGCGACACGGTGGGCCAGAAGCTGATGTCCCACGCCGCCGAACTGGTTGCCGTCGATGCCCGCACCTTCCGCCTGACGTTGAAGGAGCCCTATGGGCTGGTGGTGCAGAGCCTCGCCAAATCGGGCTCGAACGTGCCGTTCATCATGCCCCAGCGGATCGCCGCCACCGATCCCAACACGCAGATCACCGATGCCACGGGCTCCGGTCCCTTCATCTTCCTCAAGGATCAGTGGAAACCCGGCGAGAAGGCCGTCTACGTCAAGAACCCGAAATACAAGCCGCGCACCGAGCCGGCGTCGGGCCTGGCCGGCGGCAAGGTGGCCAAGGTCGATCGGGTCGAATGGGTGTGGATCCCCGATCCCCAGACCCAGGTCAACGCGCTGATCGGCGGCGAGATCGATGTGATCGAGATCATCTCGCCCGACCTGCTGCCGCTGCTGGCCGGCAGCGCCGACATCGATACGCGCGTGGTCAACCGCGCCGGTCGCCAGTACGCGATGCGGTTCAACACCCTGCACAAGCCGTTCGACAATCCCAAGATCCGCGCTGTGGCGTTCGTGGCGCTGAGCCAGAAGGGCTTCCTCGATGCCAATGTCGGCGACGCCAAGTGGTACCGCGAATGCAAGTCGCTGTTTCCCTGCGGCTCGCCGCTGGAATCGACCAAGGGCTGGGACGACAAGCTGACCGGCGATGCGGCGAGCGCCAAGGCGCAGCTGTCGGCTGCCGGCTATGACGGCACGCCGGTCGTGCTGCTGCACCAGACCGACACGCCCGGCCACAGCAACCTCGCCACCGTCGGCAAGGCGCAACTGGAGCGCGCGGGCTTCAAGGTCGACCTGCAGCCGATGGACTGGCAGACCCTGGTGGCGCGGCGTGCCAAGAAGGACCCGCCGGCACAAGGCGGCTGGCACGCCTATTTCACGTCATGGAGCTCGGTCGACGTGCTCGACCCGGTCGCCACCAGCTTCCTCAACGCGGCGTGCGACAAAGCGACGTTCGGCTGGCCGTGCGACCAGGGCCTGGAGAAGCTGCGCGACCAGTATGCCCGCGAGACCGATCCGGCCAAGCACAAGGCCATCGCCGAGGCGGTCCAGCTCTACGTGCTGAACTATCCGACCCACGTGCCCTTGGGTCAGTTCACGACCCCGACAGCACTGCGCCGCACTGTCAGCGGCCTGCTGACGGCACCGTCCTTCGCCTTCTGGAACATCGAAAAGAAGTAGGTAGGCTGCCGCATGCGTGTTCACAATCTATACAGCGACGCCAACGGCGAGTCGCATTTCCGTGACATCGAGATCGAGTGGGTGGAGGAGACGCGGAGCGGCAAGCTGTCCAAGCGCCTGCCCGCCACCGGCATCATCTTCCGCCAGGTGCCACCGACCTACGATCTCGACTGGCATCCCGCGCCGCGTCGGCAATACATCATCAATCTGGATGCCGGCGTTCAGATCACGGCCAGCGATGGCGAGGCGCGCGTCATCGGCGCCGGCGAGGTGATCCTGGTCGAGGACATCAGCGGCAAGGGCCACCTGTCCAAGGCGCTCGACGGCAAGCTGCGCCACTGCATTTTCGTGCCCATCGACTAGACGCGATACTGCTCCACCACCGCGCGATCGAGCGTGATGCCGAGGCCCGGATCCGACGGCAGCAGCAGGTGGCCGTTGTCGAGCACCAGCGGTTTGCCGAGCAGCCGGGTGCGCAGCGGATTGTCGCTCATGTCGTACTCGACCAGCGTCGGGTACGGCACGTTGTCGCCGTGCGGCGTGACCGGCAGCGATGCCACCAGGTGCAAAGCGGCGGCGAGCCCTACGCCGCCGCCCCAGGCGTGCGGCGAGACCCGCAGGTTGGCGGCCTGCGCCATCACCGCGATGCGCCTCGCCTCGGTCAGGCCGCCGACCGTGGGAATCGACGGCTGCACGATATCGACGCAGCGCCCCTCGATCAGCTGCTTGAAATCGCGCAGCGTGTAGTGCGCCTCGCCGGCCGCGATCGGAATGGACGACCGTGCCCGCAGCTCGGCATAGCCCCGCAGATCCGCCGGCGGCAACGGCTCCTCGAGCCAGTGGATGTCGTAGCGCTCGATGGCCCGGATACTGGCCAGTGCCATGTCGACAGTGTAGTTGCCGTTCACATCGACGATCAGCAGCGCATCGTCACCCAGCATGTCGCGCGCCAGCTTGCAGCGTGCGGCATCGTCGCGTGGGCTGCGGCCGATCTTGATCTTGGCGCCGACATAGGGATGGGCCTTCACGGCCGCCAGCTGATGCTCGAGCTGGTTCGTCGGGTCATTCGAGAAGAAGCCGGTCGAGGCGTAGACCGGCAGGCGCGTGGTGGCACAGCCGCCGATCAGGTCGCAGGCCCGCACGCCGTGTGTCCGGCCGATCGCATCGTGCAAGGCCAGGTTGATGCCGGACAGGCAGGCGGTGAGCTGGTTCTGGGCACCCAGATGGTACATCCGGTTGCGGATACCGGCTTCGATGTGGTCGAAATCGTAGATCGAGCGGCCCCGGAACAGAGGCTCGACCATCTGGAAATAGGCCGCGGTGACACGCGGATCGCCGAACGCCTCGCCGATTCCTGTCACGCCGCTGTCAGTTTTAAGCTCCACCAGGCCGCCCAGTCGGCGATTGCCGATGGCGCGCGACATGCCGAAGGCCTTTTCCGGCGGCATGACGTATTCCAGGCCGATGAATCCCAGTCGTTCGATCGTGGGCACGGTGCTCTCCCGAGCGATGATACGGACCAGCCGAAACACCCCTTTACGACGAAAGTTCGGCACCGGGAACCGGCCTGTGCATCGTCCGGCCGGAAACGATGGATGACTTGCCGCAAGCGGCTTCCTATGATGCCGGCCGTTTTTCGCTGTCCGGGGGGCGCGTGTGACAGGAGGGTTCTGTGAGGGCATGCGGTCGGGGCATTGCGGCAAGCTGTCGTCGTCGGTCTGCGGCGGTGGCCGCTCGTGACTCCGCGACGTCTGGCGCTCCTGGTCCTCGCCTCGGCATGCCTCGCAGCGGCGCCCGCATCGGCCCAGTTCAAACCCGATAGAAAGCCCGACCGCACCGACCCCGACCGTACCCGCCCGCAGCCCATTGCGCCTTCCCGCGAGAAGCCGAGCACCGAACAGCCGGTTTTGATGCAGGCCAACGACGTTACCTATGACCGTGCCACGGACGTGGTGACGGCCAGCGGCAACGTCGAGATGTCGCAGAACGATCGCATCCTGATGGCCGATCGCGTGATCTACGATCGCGCGCGCGACATCATGACGGCGCAAGGCAACGTGCGCATCGTCGAGCCGACCGGCGAGGTCATCTACGCCGAACAGATGCAGATTACAGGCGACCTCAAGGAGGGCGCCGCGCGCGACATCAGGGCACGCCTGGCCAACGACGCGCGTATCGCCGCCAACAGCGGCGTATTCACCGAAGGCAAGCGCACCGAGGTCAAGCGCGCGGTCTATTCCCCCTGCGATGCGTGCAAGGACGACCCGACGCGCGCCCCGCTGTGGCAGATCAAGGCGGCGCGGGTCATCCACGACAAGGAAAAGAAGGACATCTATTTCTACGATGCCACGCTGGAGTTCTTCGGCATCCCGGTAGCGTGGACGCCCTACTTTTCCCATCCCGACCCCAGCGTGAAGCAGCGCACCGGCTTCCTGGCGCCGAACTTCGAGAGTTCCAAGTCGCTGGGTTACGGCGTGACGGTGCCGTATTACGCCGTGCTCGACGACACGGCCGACATGACGCTCTACCCGCGGTTCCTGACCAAGCGCGGCCTGCACATGTCCGCCGAGGTCCGCAAGCGCTTGGACAACGGCGATTTCCAGGTCCGCGGCTCGCTGATCAAGGACTGGTTCCACGACCGCGACGGCGCCGAGGTGCGCGGCCACTTCTTCGGCAACGCGCGTTTCAACATGGGCGATGACTGGCGCGGCGGCGTGCAGATCCAGCGCGCCACCGACAAGACCTACCTGCGCTTCTACGACATCGACGCCAGCTCGTTCCTGACCAGCAAAGCCTGGGTCGAGACGTTCAACCGGCGCAGCTACGGCTCGATCTTCGCCTACGGCTTCCAGGAGATGCGCTCGACCGCCGCGCAGCGCAACGCGCCTTATGTCCTGCCCGTGGCGAGCTACAATTACGTCGGCGAGCAGACATCGTTCGGCGGCCACTTCGTGGCCGATGCCGGCATGCGCTATCTGTTCCGCGATGACGGCTCCGACAGCAGCCGCCTGATGATGCGCGTGGGCTACGATTTTTCGCACATCACCCGCGATGGCCACGTGTTCAATGTGCTGGCGACGGTGCGCGCCGACTGGTACGACGTCAGCCGCGCCGTCGACCCGGACAATCCTGCCAACCGCTTCAGCGGCAACGTGTTCCGCGTCTTCCCGCAGATCTCGGCCGACTGGCGCTATCCGCTGATGCGCCGTGCCGGCGAGCGGTCCTATTTCACGTTCGAGCCGATTGTCGGTTTCGTCGCCGCGCCGGTCATGGGGCGGCAATGGAAGATCCCCAACGAAGACGCCATCGATCAGGTCTTCGACGAGACCAATCTGTTCAGCCCCAACCGATCCACCGGCGATGATCGCCTCGAAGGCGGCCAGCGCGTCAACTACGGCTTCAAGGTGGGCCTGAACGATGCCGGCGGCGGTTCGAGCTGGCTGTTCCTGGGGCAGAGCTTCCGGTTCCAGCGCGACCCGTCGTTCCCCACCCAGAGTGGCCTGCGCTCGGGCCTCTCCGATCCCATCGCGGCACTGTCCATCAATCCGGGCCGGTACTGGGACGTCTTCGCGCGTGTACGCGTCGATAAGGACGACCTGACGCGGGTCCGGCAGGTCGATACGCTGGTCAACGCCGGGCCCCGCGATTTCCGCGTCTTCGCCAGCTACATCAAGCTGCGGGACAACCTGTCGCCCACCACGTCGCTGGGCAATCGCTCGGAAGGGCGGCTCGGCTTCATTGCCAGGCCGCACGAGAATTGGATCCTGACGGTGTGGGGCTCGCGCGATCTGGATCGCGGCGCAACGCGCGAGATCCAGACCAAGCTTGAGTACGAAGACGAATGCTTCCTGATCGGCGTGCGGTTGTCGCGGCGCTATTTCACTGACAAGGAAATCAAACCGGACAACCGCATCGCCTTCCGCATCGTGCTGAAGCAGACCACCGATACGACGTACTGATCAGAGCCGGCCCAGAATGCCGGGCAGCAGACCGCCCGAGCCGGACGTGCCGCCGCCGGTCGCCGGCCCCAGCACGCCGTTCAGCAGACCGCCCGAGCCCGACGTGCCACCGCCGCCGGTCACCGGACCCAGCACACCGTTCAGCAGACCGCCGGAGCCCGCCGTGCCGCCACCCAGCACGCCGTTGAGCAATCCGCCGCCCGTGCCACCCGAGCCGCCGCCCGTCA
>DATEIF010000401.1:0-8035 GCA_035279205.1 Vineibacter sp. | reverse complement strand
GGCACCGACCTCACCCCGAGGAGCGAGCGAAGCGAGCGTCTCGAAGGGTGGGCTACCACACGCGTGTTTCCACTACGGCCCGAACGATCGAACGAGACTGTAGCCCATCCTTCGAGACGCCGGCTCCTCAGGATGAGGTTGTGCGTGGCGCCCCCTCACCCCCGTGCGGCAGCAAGCGCCGCGGCAATCGACGGTGCATCGTCGAGACCGCCGAGGATCACCTCGTCGAGCCCGATGGCGCGATATTCGGCGAGCTTCGCCCGGACCTGGGCAGCCGTGCCGCACGCGGCGTGGCGGCGCACGACGTCATCGCTCACCAGGCGGTCGACCGTGGCCCAGTCCTCGGCCGCATAGGCGGCAGCCAACGTCGCCTGATCGAGCGACGCTCCGGAGAGACGGATGTTCTCGGCGTGGTGAGCGCCGCGCAGCACGAAGCCGATGGGCCGGCGGATCGGGTCGATGGCTTCCGTCTCGGTGGCGGCGAGCTTGGTGTAAACGATACCGAGCTTGCGGAAGGCCCGGCCACCGGCACCGGCCGCCGCCTGGTCAAGGCAGGCCTCGACGAACGGCGGCGCCGTGGCGGCGGAAATCAGCACGCCATCGGTCGCGCGACCAGCCAGCCGCAGCATGTTCGGCCGCGACGCGGCCAGCACGATCGGCACGTCGCGCCGTCCGCTGGCCAGCCGCCGGCCGGCCACTCGGAAGATCTGGCCCTGGACGTCCACGGTTTCGCCGGCCAGCAGGCTGCGACACACGCTAACGGTCTCGCTCAGCGTCGCTAGCGGTTGCGGCGACTCGATGCCGGCGGCCTTGAGATCAGCCGGCGCACCGACACCGAGGCAGAGGATCACGCGGCCGGGATACATCTCATCGAGTGTCGCCGCCGCCATGGCGATAAACACGGGATGCGTGGAATAAGGGCTCATCGCCATCAGCGCGATCCTGATGCGCCGCGTGGCACCCAGCGCCACGGCCGCCGTGGTGATGGGATCGCGCAGGAACAGATGACAGGCGATCCACAACGTGGTGGCACCGCCCGCCTCGGCCGCCTGGGCCTGCGCCGGGATGTCGGCGATCGGCGCACGCCCATCCATCGAGATGCCGAGCTCAGCCATGGGCGTATCCATACACGTCACGCAGGGCCTTGAGCACGTCGACGAGCCCGCCCCGCACCAGAGGTGCCGCCGGCAGCGCCGTGTCGACAATGGCGGGATCCTTGAGACCGCCAGCGGTCATCAGGGCGACCACGCGTGCGTCCGGTGCGATCACGCCCTGGGTTCGCAGGCGCTCGATTGCCGCGAATGGCGCCGCCGAGGACGGCTCGGGCCATAGCCCTTCCTTGGCGCCCAAGGTCACGACCCAGTGGGCGAGCGCGTCATCGTCGATCGCGACGGCGGCCCCGCGGCTGCGCCGCACGACCTCCAACGCCTGCACCGTGCCCTGGCTGGCGCCGATCGATGTCGCGATCGACGGCGCATTGCGCGGCTGGTCGGCTGGCATCGCCGCACCACCGGCCATGGCCGCCGCGAGCGAACCCGATACCTCGGCGGCGACGAAGCGCGGCGTGCGGGCGATCCAGCCCAGCGCCTTCAACTCTTCGAAGCCCTTCCACATGCCCAGCAGCGCATCGCCGTAGCATACCGGCAACACGCACCAGTCCGGCACCTCCCAGTCGAACGCCTCGGCGATCTCGAAGGCGATCGTCTTATAGCCTTCCATGCCGTAGGGATTGCTGCCCACCACGGGCCCGAAGAACGGTGACGTCGGATACCAGCCGAGCTCGCGCACGCCCGCCGACTGAAAGCGCCAGCGGTCGGCCTTGTCCTCGACCACGACGACCATCGCGCCATAGGCGCGCATCTGGGCAACCAGCGGCGGTGATGCGCCGGTGAATGTGAAGACGACGCACGGAAGACCGGCTTTCGCCGCATAGGCCGCCGCCGCAGCGCCGGCGTTGCCGGACGAGCTCGATGTGATCACCTTGGCACCGAAGCGCCGCGCCGCCGTGAGGGCCGCCGATGCCAGGCGATCCTTGAAGGACCACGTGGGATTGCGCGACTCGTCCTTGACCCACACGTCGCCCAACCCGAGAGACGGTGCCGGCAGCAGCGGCGTGTTGCCCTCGCCCAGGCTGACGGCATCGCCGGCGCGGGCCGGCAGGAAGGCATCCCAGCGCCATAGCGATGCCGGACGTCGCGGCACATCGCTGCGCCGCACGCCTTCGCCCGGCTGCGAATCGTAGACGACGGTGAGGTTTGACGGCGCCCCTGCCGTACGGCAGGTCGGGCAGTCCTGCGCGAAGTGATCGACCGGATAGCGTGTGCCGCAACGGACACAGGCGAGCGCACTAGGTTGCGGCATGGAGGCACCGGGATGAAGGGGAGTATGTCATTGGCGGCGGCGCAGCGTTCTTGTCATCCTGAGCGAAGCGAAGGATCTGTTGGGCCCTCGACACGCACGGTCGGTGGAAAGTGGCGCACGTGCACCACTGTTGGTTCCGTGCGATCCAGCAGCTCAACAGATCCTTCGCTTCGCTCAGGATGACAGAGACACGTGCCACCGGTTGTCTTCTCACGTAAAGCAGGGAAGAACTGAGTCATCCGATCTTCGGCATCACCTCTTCGGCGAAGACCTGCATCTGGTCGAGCAGCTCGCTTACCGTGTTGGCGGCGAAGTAGAGGCCCAGCAGGTGGGTGACGCCGGCCTCGCGGAAGGCGTTGGCCTTGTCGACCAGCTCGGCCGGCGTGCCGATCAGGTTGATGTCCTCGTGTGTCGCGGTACCCTGATCCTTCAAGGTCGACTTGCTGAGCGAGATCAGGTGCTTGTTCATCTGACTTTGACGAAAGCGTTCGACAGCGGCCTGGCGTGTCTTGCCGACATGCACGATGAACTGCGGGCAGACCTCGATGGTCTTGGGATCGCGCCCCGCCTGCTCGGCCATGATGCGCAAGCTCTGCACGTCCTTGCGCAAGCGCTCGACATGCATGCCGGCCGGCAGCCAGCCGTCACCCCACGCCACGGTGCGGCGGATGTTGTTGGGATTGTTGCCGCCGACGTAGATCGGCAGGTGCGACTGATACGGCTTGGGCCACAGCTCGACATCGCGGAAGCGGTAGAACTTGCCTTCGAAGCTCGCGACGCGCTCGGTGAACAACGTGCGCAGGGCTTGCAGGCCCTCGTCGACGATGTCGCCGCGGTCCATGCGCGTACCGGGCTGCAGCGCCAGGAACTCCTCGCGATAGGCACCGATGCCGACACCCAGCTCCAGCCGGCCCTTGCCGAAATGGTCGAGCGTCGCGATCTGCTTGGCGGTCACCACAATGTCGTGCCGCATCGGCAGGACCAGCACGCCGGTGCCGACTTTCAGCGTCTTCGTGTTGGACAGCACGAAGGCATAGGTGACCAGCGGTTCCCAAAAGCGCGGCGGCACGGGATACTCGGCGCGCACATAGTGCTGCGTCGTCATGTGGTCGTTGCCCCACACCGAGTCGTAGCCGAATTTCTCGGCAGCCTGGGCGATCTTGATGACGTTCTCGGGATCGGAGAACGGGATCGGATAGGTGAGGCCTTCCATCCCTGTCGGCAGGCCGGCACTGACACGCATGGTGGGGCTCCTTCTAGTGTCTTCCTGAAAGTGGCTATCGCCTATGGCGACACACAACCTCATCCTGAGGAGCCGGCGCAGCCGGCGTCTCGAAGGATGGGCTGCAGTCTCGTTCGATCATTCCAACCGTTGTCGGAACACATGCGTGGTAGCCCACCCTTCGAGACGCTCGCTTCGCTCGCTCCTCAGGGTGAGGTTGGTGCCGCATGCGATCGACCTTCCCTCCCAGGAAAGCCTTCACTCCGCCGCTACCGCGCGCAGCTTGGCGGTGGCCGCTGCGTCGATGGTGCCGTCGGCGCCGACCGCGACTCCGTAGTCGCGCTGCGCGGCTTCGACCGAGATGAGGCCCTGCCGCACATCATCCGCCACGGCACGGGCATCGCGCTTGCGCGGATCACCGAGGCCGCCACCGCCCGGCATGGCGATGATGATCCGGTCGTCCTGCGGCACCGTCTGCTGTCCCTTGCCGCGCAACACGCCGCCCGAGGCGAGGGTAAGCGCGCCGGCGGCACCGTTGCGCCCGCCGTCGCGGCCGCGTGGCGGATGATCGATGCGGTCGTAGTAGGCGCTGATGGCGAACGGCGCCGTATCGAGCGTGCCCACTTCCATGATCTGGCCAAGGCCGCCGCGGAACTCGCCGGCGCCGCCGGAGTCCTGGCGGTACTCCTTGCGCCAGACCACGATCGGCGAGACGGCTTCGTTCACCTCGATCGGCACGTTCTTCACGCCGCTGGGAAACGCCGTGGCCGACAGACCATCGCGCCCGGGCCGCGCGCCGGTGCCGCCGGCGTGGAAGCTCATCACGTTGAAGGGGATGGCATTCGCGGTCAGCGCCGGATCGCCGTCGGTTCGGCCAGGGCCGCCGAGCGCGAACAGGTTCCACAGGCAGGACGTGCCTTCAGCCGGCACGTTGCCGCCCAGCGCCTGATGCAGGCAGCCGAACATGACGTCGGGCAGCATCTGGCCGGTGACATGGCGCGCCGCCACCGGCGATGGCGCCTTGGCATTCAGGATCGATCCTTCCGGCGCCGTGACACGGATCACCGACAGCGAGCCCTCGTTGTTTGGTACCTTCGGGGCCACGATGCATTTGACGCCAAACGAGGCGTAGGCCTCGGTGTAGCAGACCGGCACGTTGATGCCGTAGGCCGAGACACCGGACGTGCCGGTGAAGTCCACATCGATGCCGTCGTGGCCGATCGTCATCGTCGCTACCAGGTCGATCGGCTTGTCGTAACCGTCGACCCGCATGGAGAACGTATAGGCGCCGGGCTTGATCTTGCGGATCGCTTCGAGCGAGGCCTGCTTCGACTTCTCCAGGACATGGCGGCCCAGCCGGTCGAGATCGTCGATGGCGAATTCATCCATCATGGTGATCAGGCGGCGGCAGCCGATCTCGTTGCACGTCGCCAGCGAGTAGAGGTCGCCCACGACCTGGATCGGCTCGCGCACGTTGGCGCTCACGATCTCGATCAGCGTCTCGTCGACCTTGCCCTGGCGCGCAAACCGCATCAGCGGGATGTAGAGGCCTTCCTCGTAGACCTGCCGCGCGTCGGTCCCCATGCCGCGCCCGCCGATGTCGACGACATGGCAGGTGCTGGCGAACAAGGCCACCATCCTGCCGCGCCGGAACGTCGGCGTGACGAACGTGAAATCGTGCAGATGGCCGGTGCCCTTCCACGGATCGTTGGTCAGGAAGATATCGCCTTCCTTCATGGTCGACGCCGGGAACTTGTCGAGGAAGTGCCGCACGGCGCGCGCCATCGAATTGATATGCCCCGGCGTGCCCGTCACGGCCTGGGCCAGCATGGCGCCGCTGAGATCGAAGACACCGGCCGACAGATCACCCGCTTCGCGCGTCGAGGTCGAAAAGCCGGTCCGGATCAAGGCCAGCGCCTGCTCCTCGACCACGGCGATCAGCCGATCCCACATCAATTGCAGGCGGATCGGCGAGAGCGGATCGTTGATGGTCATGGTGTGGTTCTCCTGGATTTGTCTTCCCTTCCCCGCTTGCGGGGAAGGTGGCCGAAGGCCGGATGGGGAACCGACGTGGTCTCAGTTACCAAGACCACGTCGGCTCCCCTCCGCCCCTTCGGGGCACCTCCCCACTGCGTGGGGAGGAGAAACACGGTCTTCATCGCCCTACACCCTCTCCAGCAGGATCGCGCCGATCGGGTTGATGCGCGCGATGAAGTTCTTGGGCACGATGGTCGTCGTTTCATCTTCCGCGATCACCGCCGGGCCGGGCAGCGTGCTACCCGCCGCCAGGTCGGCGCGGTGGTAGACCGACACCTCGTGCATATCCTGATCGGCCGGATCGTACATTGTGCGCTTGCCGCGTGGCGCGCTGGGCTTGTCCGCCGGCTGTGGCGGGCAACGCGCGGGTGCGGCTTGCTCGGCCGCGAGCCGCAAGGTCCAGTTCATGATCTCCACGGCAAGGCCGGGAATGGTCCGCCCGAATGTCGCGGCGTAGGCCTCTTCGTAGAGCGCCGACAGTTGCGCGCGCGACGCGGTGTCAAAGGCGCCGGGTGGCAGGCTGACGGTGATCTCATGGCCCTGGCCGCGATAACGCATGTCGGCCGTGCGGGTCTCCTGCAGCCTGGCACCCGACGCCCCGGCCTTCACCACGGCTTCAGCCTCGGCGCGCATCTCGGCGAACAGGGCATTCACATAGGCCGGATCAAACGAGTCATCGAGCTGGACGTAGCGGCTGCGCACCACCTCATAGGCGACCGGTGCCAGCAGGAAGCCCACTGCCGATCCCACGCCGGCGCCTTGTGGCACCATGATCCGGCGGATACCCAGCTTCTCGGCAAGCCGCGCCGCGTGGATGGGCGCCGCGCCGCCGAAGGCAATCAACGTGCGGTCCTGGATCTCCTTGCCGCGCTCCACGGCATGAACGCGGGCGGCGTTGGCCATGTTTTCCTCGACGATCTCGCTCACGCCGAACGCCGCATCGAGCCGCTGCAGGCCGAGCGCCGTGCCGACGGACTTGTCGATGGCAACGCCGGCATGATCGGGCAGCAGCTTGATGGATCCGCCGGCGAAGTAGCCGGGATCGAGGCGGCCGAGCACGACGTCGGCATCGGTGACGGTGGGTGACGTGCCGCCGCGGCCGTAGCACACCGGGCCGGGCTCGGCGCCGGCGCTTTCGGGTCCGACATTCACGCGCGCCAGACTGTCGACCGAGGCGATCGATCCACCCCCGGCGCCGATCTCGACCATCTCGATCACCGGGATGCGCAGCGGCAGGCCGCTGCCCTTGAGGAACCGGTACTGCCGAGCCACCTCGAACGTGCGCGAGTACTGCGGCTCGCCATCGTCGATCAGGCAGATCTTCGCTGTCGTGCCGCCCATGTCGAAGGACAGCACCTTGTCGAGGCCGCATTGCCGGGCGAGGTTGGCGGCGAGGATGGCGCCGCCGGCAGGGCCGGATTCGACCAGGCGGATCGGGAACTTGCGCGCCGTCTCCAAGGTCGTGAGGCCGCCGCCCGATGTGATGAGGAACAGCGGACAGGCCAGGCCGCGCGCCCGCAGCGCCGCATCCAGGCGACCGAGATAGCGGTCCATCACCGGCTGCACGTAGGCGTTGGCCACGGCGGTCGACCAGCGCTCGTACTCGCGGATCTCGGGCGAGACTTCGCTGGACAGCGTAATCGACACGCCGGGCAGCAGCTCGGCCAGGATTTCCCGGGTGCGCCGTTCGTGCTTGCCATCGAGATAGGCGTGCATGTAGCCGACCGCGACCGCCTCGATGCCGGCGGCCTTCAGCTTGGGCGCCAGCGCACGCACGGCCTCTTCATCGAGCGGGATCAGCACGTTGCCGCGGCCGTCCAGCCGCTCGGGCACGCCAAAGCGCAGCTCGCGCGGCACCAGTGGCGATGGCTTCTGCATGAAGATGTCGTACTGCTCGAAGCGATGCTCGAACGCCATCTCGATCGAATCGCGGAACCCCTCGGTGACGATCAACGCGGTGCGGGCACCCTTGCGCTCGATGATGGCATTGGTGGCCAAGGTCGTGCCGTGGATGAAGAGGCCCAGGTCTGCCGGCTTCACGCCCGCCTGCTTCAGGATGTCGTCGATGCCCGCCAGCACACCTTCCTCTGGTGCGCGCGGCGTGGTGAGCACCTTGGTGCTGATCCGGTTGCCGCCCTGTTCCAACGCCAGGTCCGTAAAGGTGCCGCCGATATCGACGGCGAGACGCGCCTTGCTCATGTTGTCCTATGCCGCCGTTTTCTGGATGTTGCCGCCAAGATAGGCCTGGCGAATGCGGGGGTCGGTGCGCACGTCGGCTGCCGGCCCCTCCATGAATTTCCGTCCCTGCTCCATCACCAGGGCGCGGTCGGAGATCAGAAGCGCGCCGCGCACGTTCTGCTCAACGACCAGCACCGTGACGCCGGTCCGAGCGATCGTCTGCACCGTCGTGAAGAC
>DATEIF010000400.1:0-11543 GCA_035279205.1 Vineibacter sp. | reverse complement strand
CGGTCGTCGTCCCGGCGCTCGGTGCGCTGGACGCCGCTGGTGGATTTCTCGATGAGCTTGTCGAGCTCGCCGCGGTCGAGCCAGACGCCGCGGCATTTCGGGCAATAGTCGATCTCAATGCCCTGGCGGTCGGCCATGACCAGGCGTTCGGTGGTGCAGACAGGACATTGCATCGCGACGAAACCTCCTTGTTGGTCCCCCGCGATGTGTGAAGGGAAACATGGCGTTTCAAGGACGGCGCCGCCGCACGCAATACTGTTTGCACGACATCTCACGCCGCGACGACGATGAGTTCCCTGCCGTAGGCCGGCCCGGTATCGAAGAAATCGCTGAACTCGGCCTCGACCGTGAAGCCGCAGGCCTCGAGCAGATGGTGCAGTTCCCAGCGGTAGGTCCAGCGCAGCGCCATCTGGCGCGTCGCTTCGGCCAATACCGCGTCGTTGTCGCCGAGCTCGGTGTAGCGCCAGAGGTCCCAGCGCACCTGCGAGACGTGATCGATGTCGGCACGCAGCACCTCGCCGGCATAGCGACGCCCCGTCACGGGATGCGTGCCGGCCATCACGCGCCCAGCACCGCCGTCGCCGATCATGAGCTCCAGGCGCGGATCGAACAGATGCAGCGCCATGCGGCCACCCGGCTTCATGTGGCGGCGGATGACCCGCAGGGCCTGGCATTGCCGCTCGACCGTCAACAGAAGCTGGAAGGATCGGAAGGCGATAAACACCAGGCCGAAGGTCCGGCCCAGGTCAAGCTCGGTCATGTCGCCTTTGATCAGCGTCAGGTGATCCCGCACGGACGGGCCGGCTGAATCCGCCTTGCGCTGGGCGATCTCCAGCATGGCCTCGGCGCTGTCGACGCCGGTGACGTTCAGCCCGGCTGCAGCCAGCGGCAGGGCGACGCGTCCCGTGCCGCATGCCAGTTCCAGCACCGGCCCGCCCGAGGCGCGCGCCAGACGGTCGTAGAAGGCCACGTCGCCTGCGATCATCGGCGGTGGTTCGGCATTGTAGAAGGCGTCGTAGGCTTCGACGAAGATCGAGCCGGTGCCGTCGTAAAAGGAACTCACGGGACGCCTCCACGGTGCTCACCGCCGCTGCTCCCACGATGTTATACGTTGCGCGCGCCCGGGGTATAACAAAGCGGACGCCGTCAGCTGCCGCGGTGATCTTCGCGTCAAGGAGAGCGACCATGAACTACAACGACCTGATCGCGATCGACGTGCATACCCATGCCGAGGTGTCGTCCCGGCAGCCGGCCGACGTCCTGTGGCAGCCCTTCGAGGACGCAGCCAGCGTTTACTTCAAGACCGGCAAGCGGCCGACCATTGCCGACACCGTCGCCTACTACCGCGAGCGCAAGATCGGCCTGGTGATGTTCACCGTCGACTCGGAGTTCGAGATCGGGTCGCGTCGCATCCCCAACGAGGAGATCGCGGAGGCCGCGGCTGCCAACAGCGACATCATGATCGCTTTCGGCAGCATCGATCCGCACAAGGGCCGCCTGGGCGTCCGCGAAGCCCGCGAGCTGATCCGGTCAAGCGGCGTCAAGGGCTTCAAGTTCCATCCCACGGTGCAGGGCTTCTTCCCCAATGACCGCATGGCCTACCCGCTCTACGAGGTGATCGCCGAGCACAAGCTGACGGCGATCTTCCACAGCGGTCACTCCGGCATCGGCACTGGTATGCCCGGCGGCGGCGGCCTGCGCCTGAAATACTCCAACCCCATGTATCTCGACGACGTCGCGGCCGACTTCCCCGACATGACGATCATCATCGCGCATCCGTCGTGGCCGTGGCAGGACGAGGCCCTGTCGGTGTGCCTGCACAAGCCCAATGTCTACATCGACCTGTCGGGCTGGTCGCCGAAGTACTTCTCGCCGCAGCTCGTGCACTACGCCAACAGCCAGCTGAAGCGGAAGGTCCTGTTCGGCTCGGACTACCCCGTGCTCACGCCCGACCGCTGGCTGAAGGATTTCAAGGACGCCGGCTTCAAGCCCGAGGTGCAGCCCCTGATCCTGAAGGAGAACGCCATCCGTGCGCTCAGGCTCGGCCCGGTGGCGTGAGAGGCGCGCGGCGGGTTGACCGTGCCACTGGCTCAACGCCAGTCGAGGCCGGATCGCCAGCTGGCCGCGGTGCGCCGCGACTCCTCCAGGCGTTGCGGTGTCACCGATGACAGGAACGGCACGTCGAGCCAGACGTCCGGCTGCAGGACGTTGTAGTTGCTGCTGAGCTTGTCGCGGTTCTGCAGCCAGATCAGCGGCCATTTCTGCGCATCGTTGTAGGCCCACTTGGCGATCAGAGAGTGTGTATCGCCCTTGTGCGTCTTGCGGCGGCGCGACAGCGTGTAGGTCATTGGGCTGACCGTCAGCGGATCGCCCAGCGGATTGTCGAGCGCGTAGTGGACGACCTTGTCCAGCTCCTGCGTCAGCTGGCTCTGGGCGCCGGACGACAGTCCGAACATGAAACCGTTGCGGTCGGCTCCCTTGAACTGCCGGATGTTCTCCTTGATGTTCTCGAGCACGACCCGGCTGCGATAGGGCTTGCCCTCCTTTTCACGTTGCGCTTCCTGGTAGTGGATGCGCAGCGGGCCGATACCGAACTCCCAGACCGCGGTCAGCCCCGCCGGAACGGCCACCAGCGGGCCGGTGAGATCGCTGTACATGGCCGACACGTAGAAGTGCTCGACATTGGCGATCTGCTTGGCGGTGAAGTCGGTCTTGCGCTTGAAGCGGTCCTCGAAGAATTCGTTGATGTAGCGCACGCCGCCGTCCTTCCTGTCGGTCTGCCAGTCGAGCTGCTCGCGTGCATTGGTGATCCAGTCGCGGGCCAGGATCACGCGCCGCGTCATGTGCGGCAGGTTGGCATAGGCCGTGTGGACCGGATGCAAATGCTTCCAGCCCGGATCGTTCGACGGTTTGCCGGCGATCTCCCACACCACCGTTGCCAACAGCTTCTCGTTCGGATCGGCGAAATAGTCACCGGGTTCTGACATGGCTTCTCGCTGCGCGGTGTGCCCGCGCATCCCCCTGTTCAGGCGTTTCCGGAAGGTTGCGACCTACGTCACGGTGTCGAATGGGGCCCTGGCTGTGCAGCCGGACGTGAACCGTGTTTGTTCGACGCACTACGACATGTCACGAGACGAACACGGGTGTCTGAGCCGTATTCCGACGGCTCCAAGAAAAACTCTGTCCGGGGTAGCGCCCGAGGAATCCGCCCTCAGCTCTCGCTTTGGCCCGGACAAGGCCGCAAGAGCGGGCCGCCGCGGTTCCAGTATCTAGATCGCTGGTCGCTGACACACCTGTCACCCCGAGCGGAGCGAGGGATCTCCCGCGAATAGCGCACTATGCCAATCGCAGGGGATCCCTCGCTACGCTCGGGATGACAGTCGCGACTCACCGACTAGGCGTCGTACCCCAGGTTTGGCCGCAGCCACTTTTCGGCCTGCTCGATCGGCACGCCGCGGCGGGCGGCGAAGTCCTCGACCTGGTCGCGACCGATGCGGGCGACGCCGAAATACGAGGCCTGCGGGTGGGCGAAGTAGTAGCCGGACACCGCCGCGGTGGGCAGCATGGCGAAGCCGTCGGTCAGGCTCATGCCGGCGTTCTGCCCGGCGTTGAGCAGCCGGAACAGCTCCGGTTTCTGCGAGTGGTCGGGGCAGGCGGGATAGCCCGGCGCCGGGCGGATGCCGCGATATTTCTCGTGGATCAGCTCGTCGTTGCTCAGGCTCTCGTCCTTGGCGTAACCCCAGAACTCCTTGCGCACGCGCTCGTGCAGGCGCTCGGCGAAAGCCTCGGCCAGGCGGTCGGCCAGCGCCTTGAGCAGGATGCTCGAATAGTCGTCGTGCGCCGCCTTGAAGCGCTGCAGGTGCGCCTCGATGCCGTGGCCGGCCGTCACCGCGAAGGCACCGAGATAGTCTTCGTCGGGCGAGACGAAATCGGCCAGGCACATGTTGGCGCGGCCCTCGCGCTTGTCGATCTGCTGGCGCAGGAAGAACAGGCGCGACAGTTCCTTGGCCCGCGCCTCATCCTCATACAGCACCACGTCATCGCTCTCGCGCCGGCAGGGCCAGAAGCCGATCGCGCCTTTGGCCACCAGCCACTTCTCCGCGACGATGCGGTCGAGCATGCGGCGCGCATCGTCATAGAGTTGGCGCGCACTCTCGCCGACGACAGGATCTTCGAGGATCTTGGGATAGTTGCCGGCCAGCTCCCACGAGCGGAAGAATGGAGTCCAGTCGATCCGCTCGATGAGATCCTCGAGCGGGTAGTCATTGAAGGCGTTGGTGCCGATGAAGCTCGGTCGGGGCGCCTTGTAGCCGTTCCACTCGATCTTCAGCCCGTTGGCACGCGCGGCGGCCAGCGTTGCCAGCTTGTCCTTCTGTCCGCCAGCACGCTGGCGCCGGATCTCTTCGTATTCGGCCGCGACCTGGGCCGTGAAATCGCCGGCCTGCGTGTCGGAGGCCAGCGTGGTGCAGACGCCGACGGCGCGCGACGCGTCGAGCACGTGCACGGTGGGGCCATGGTACTTGGGTGCGATGCGCAGCGCCGTATGGACCCGCGATGTCGTGGCGCCGCCGATCAGCAGCGGGATCTTGAAGCCCGACCGCGTCATCTCCTCGGCCACCGTCACCATCTCGTCGAGCGACGGCGTGATCAGGCCCGACAGGCCGATGAAGTTGGCCTCGTTCTCGTTGGCGGCCTTGAGGATGTCCTGCACCGGCACCATCACCCCGAGATCGACGACCTCGAAGTTGTTGCACTGCAGGACGACGCCGACGATGTTCTTGCCGATGTCGTGCACGTCACCCTTGACCGTGGCCATCACGATCTTGCCCTTGGGCTTCGACTTCTCGGTCTTCTCGGCCTCGATGAAGGGGATGAGATGGGCCACCGCCTTCTTCATCACGCGCGCCGACTTCACGACTTGCGGCAGGAACATCTTGCCGGCACCGAACAGGTCGCCGACCACGTTCATGCCCGCCATCAGCGGCCCCTCGATCACCTCGATCGGCCGGTGAGCCGACTTGCGCGCCTCCTCGGTGTCGTCGACCACCCATTGGTCGATGCCCTTGACCAGCGCGTGCTCCAGGCGCTTGGCGACGCCCCATGAGCGCCATTCGGCCTCGACGGTCTCGGCGACGGCGCCTTCCTTCTTGTAGCGTGGCGCCAGCTCCAGCAGGCGCTCGGTCGAGTCGGGCCGGCGGTTGAGGATCACGTCCTCGCAGGCATCGCGCAGTTCGGCCGGGATCTGGTCGTAGACGTCGAGCTGGCCGGCGTTGACGATGCCCATGTCCATACCGGCCTGGATGGCGTGGTACAAGAACACCGAGTGCATGGCGCGACGCACCGGCTCGTTGCCGCGGAACGAGAAGGAGAGGTTGGAGACGCCGCCCGAGATCTTGGCGTGCGGGCACTCGGCCTTGATGCGTCGCACCGCCTCGATGAAGTCGACGCCGTAGTTGTTGTGCTCCTCGATGCCGGTGGCGACGGCGAAGATGTTGGGATCGAAGATGATGTCCTCGGCCGGGAAGCCGACCTTGTTCACGAGCACGTCGTAGGCGCGCTTGCAGATCGCGACCTTGCGCTCGATGCTGTCGGCTTGGCCCTTCTCGTCGAACGCCATGATAACGGCGGCGGCGCCGTAGCGGCGCACCTTGCGGGCATGGGCGATGAACGGCGCCTCGCCTTCCTTGAGGCTGATCGAGTTCACGATCGCCTTGCCGGCGACGCACTTCAGCCCGGCTTCGATCACGCTCCACTTCGAGCTGTCGATCATGATCGGCACGCGGGCGATGTCGGGCTCGGCGGCGATCAGCTTGAGGAACGTCTCCATCGCCTTCTCGGCGTCGAGCAGGCCCTCGTCCATGTTGACGTCGATGATCTGCGCGCCGGCCTCGACCTGCTGGCGCGCCACGTCGACCGCTGCCGTGTAGTCACCGGCCAGGATCAGGTTCTTGAACTTGGCCGATCCGGTGACGTTGGTGCGTTCGCCGATATTGATGAATGTCGCTACACGCTGTGACATCAGAAGAAACTCGCGGCTTCCATGCCCGACAGGCGCAGCGCGGGCGGCAGAACGGTGGGGGTACGCGGCGCAATGCCCTGCACGGCCTGGGCGATGGCGCGGATATGGTCGGGCGTCGTGCCGCAGCAGCCGCCCACGATGTTGAGCCAGCCGCTCTCGGCCCAGCCGCGCACCAGGCGCCCGGTCGTTTCGGGGGCCTCGTCATAGGCGCCCATGTCATTGGGCAGGCCGGCGTTGGGATAGACGCACAAGAGCGTGTCGACCTGCGCGTTCAGCACGCCGACATAGGGATGCAGCTCCGTGGCGCCGAACGAGCAGTTCATGCCCATGGTCAGCGGCCGGATATGGCGCACCGAATGCCAGAACGCCTAGACGGTCTGGCCCGAGATGTTGCGGCCGGCGAGATCGGTCAAGGTCATGGAGACCATGACCGGCAGCTCCTCGTCGCGCTCTTCCGCCGCTTCGTCGGCGGCCACGATGGCAGCCTTGGCGTTGAGGGTATCGAACACCGTCTCGATCAGGATGAAATCGACGCCACCGTCGAGCAGCCCGTCGATCTGCTCGCGGTAAATGGCCTTCACCTCGTCGAAGCTGACGGCGCGGTAGCCCGGGTTGTTGACGTCGGGCGACACCGACAGCGTCTTGTTGGTCGGCCCCAGGGCGCCCACGACAAAGCGCGGCTTGTCCGGCGTCTTGGCGCTCCAGCGATCGGCCGCCGCACGCGTCAGCCGCGCCGCGGCGAGGTTGATCTCGCGCACCATGGACTGGACGCCGTAGTCCGCCTGGCTGATGGCGTTGGCGTTGAAGGTGTTGGTGGCCACGATGTCGGCGCCGGCCGCGAGATAGGCCTCGCAGATCTCGCCGATGACGTCGGGCCGCGTGAGGTTCAGCAGGTCGTTGTTGCCCTTCTGATCCTGCGCGAAGGCCTTGCCGCCGCGAAAACCCGCTTCGTCCAGGCCGTAGGTCTGCACCATCGAGCCGTAGGGGCCGTCCTTCACCAGGATCCGCTCGCGCGCCAGCCGGCGCAGCAGGTCAGCCTTCTCGTCGCGTTGCATGACGATTACTCCGCGCGCGGCCGCGCCTGCGGCCGCACGCCCAGCAGATGGCAGAGCGCGTAGGTCAGGTCGGCCCGGTTCAGGGTATAGAAATGGAAGGCCGAAACGCCCTCCGACTCCAGCTTGCGGCAGAGGTCGCCGGCCACCGTGGCGGCAATCATGCGGCGCGTTTCGAGGTCGTCGTCCAGCCCCTCGAACAGCGCGGCGAGCCAGCCCGGTACCTTGGCGCCGCACATGCCGGCCATCCGGGTGATGCCGGCAAAGTTCGAGACCGGCATGATGCCGGGCACGATCGGCACCTGCACGCCGACAGCCGTGGCGCGGTCGCGGAAACGCAGGAAGTCCTCGACGTCGAAGAAGAACTGCGTGATGCAGCGATCGGCGCCGGCATCGACTTTGCGCTTGAGGTTGTCGAGGTCGGCCTTGTCGTCGACCGAATCGGGATGGCATTCGGGATAACCCGCAACGCTGATCTGGAAATCGCCGATCCGCTTCAGGCCCGCGACCAGGGCGGCGGCGTTGGCATAGCCGCCGGGATGCGCGACGTACTTGCCGCCGCTTTCGCGCGGCGGATCACCGCGCAGGGCCACGATATGGCGGATGCCGGCGTCCCAGTAGGCGCGCGCGACGTCATCGATTTCACCACAGGTCGCGGCAACGCAGGTCAGGTGCGCCGCGGGCTCGATGCCCGTCTCGCGCTTGATGCGCACCACGGTCTCGTGTGTGCGCTGGCGTGTCGAGCCGCCAGCGCCGTAGGTGACAGACATGAAGGCCGGCTGCAGCGGCGCCAGCCGCTCGATGGAGTTCCACAGGATCTCGGCCATCGCGTCGGTGCGCGGCGGCGAGAACTCGAAGGACACGACAAGCTTCGACGGCTTGCGCGCCGGAAACTCACTGATCGGCGTGGCCGTGGAAAGGGGACCGGTGTCGGGACTCATCGCGCACTCCTGTCGGCGTCGTGACGCGCGTCAGCTCAAGGTGTCGTGATTGGGCTTGCTGCCGTCAGACAGCGTCGATTGCTCGCGCCGCTCGGGGCGGCGTGCGCGCCAGATGCCCACCATCAGCCGGCGGCCTGGCAGGTGGGTCGGCGGATCGCTCAGCAGGCCGGCGGCCGTCAGCCAGCCGCGCACCTGGTTGTCGGCGAAGCCGAGATGGACGTGCGCATGTTCGCGGCGCAGCTCGACGAGATCGTGCGGGGCGAAGTCGACCACCAGCATCGTGCCGCCCGGCTTCAACACGCGTGCCGCCTCGCGCAACACCGCGGCCGGATCCTCGGCGTAGTGCAGCACCTGATGAATGGTGACGACGTCGACGGACATCGACGGGAACGGCAGGGCGTACATGTCGGCCTGCCGGATCTCGACATTGCCGTTGCCCAGGCGCGCCAAGTTGTTGCGGGCCACGGCCAGCATCTCGCGCGACTGGTCGATGCCGACGGCGTGCTCCACGTGCGGCGCCAGCACCTCGAGGATGCGCCCCGTGCCGGTGCCGATATCCAGCAGCGACTCGGTGTCCTCAGGCAGTTGCGCCAGCAGCGCTGCCTCGATCTCGGTATCGGCGACGTGCAGCGCGCGCAGCTGATCCCAGCGCTGGGCGTTCTGGCGGAAATAGGCGATGGCGCGGTTCTCGCGGCGGCGCTTCAGATCGGTCAGCCGCGCCTGGTCGGCGGCCAGCAGGTCGTTGTCCGTCGGCAGCCGGCTGATGACCTCGCGCACCAGCGACTGGCTGGACCCGAGATCCCGCATCAGTCGGAAATAGGCCCACTGGCCTTCCCGGATGCGTTCCATCAGGCCGGCCTCGACCAGCAGCTTGAGGTGGCGCGATACCCGCGGCTGCGATTGGCCGAGAATGTCAACGAACTCGCTGACCGTGAGCTGGTCGCGCGCCGCCAGCGCCAGAATCCGCAGCCGCGTCTCCTCGGCAACCGTGCGCAGAACCGAAAGCAGATCATCCATACGCACATATAAGGATATTTTTATGCCTTTGTCCAGGGGCCCTCCGGTGAGGAAAGGTGCAATGGGATTTCAGGAGACTTTTTGCCGTCGATGGCACAAATCCCGGCGACATTTCGGTGACGGTGATCGTGGAAGGGCAAGGGGCGGGCGTGCTATAGATCCACACCAGACAAGGTTTTCGGCGATACCCAGATTGACTCCACGGTCAGTGGTCGCTCTCTTACTTTTGCATTGAGATTTAAGGGTTCACCTCACCATACTGCGCCGCTTCGGTTCGACGGGCAGCGGCCTACTGTACGGGATGTCCATGATGCTTCGGGGTTGGGTTTCAGGCGCTTGCCGTGCCGTTGCGGTCCTCGCGGTGGCCGGGAGCCTGGTCGGCGGTTGCGCAACCGCCGAGGAGGGGGAGGTTTGGGATCCCCTCGAGACGCCGAACCGCTTCATGTTCGCCCTGAACAAGACTCTGGACACCTTCATCCTGCGTCCGCTGGCCGTCACGTACCGCGATCTGACGCCGCCGGGCGTGCAGCGCGGCACCCGCAACGTGCTCAACAACCTGGGCGAGCCGGTCACGGCGTTCAACGAGCTGGCGCAGGGCGAGGGCACCCGTTCGGTGCAGACGGTGGCCCGGTTCCTGATCAACTCCACCATCGGCGTGCTGGGTATTTTCGACGTCGCCAAGGGCTTCGGCCTGCCACCCACCAAGGAAGATTTCGGCCAGACGCTGGGCGTGTGGGCCAAGGCCCCGCCGGAAGACGGCGGGCCGTACCTGGTGCTGCCGTTGGCCGGGCCGTCCAACGCCCGCGACGCGGTGGGCCTGCTGGTCGACTATCTGGTGGACCCGTTCCGGATCGCCGCCAAGCACTTCGACGTCGACTACCTGCTCTATGTCCGCGGCGGCCTGGAGGCAGCCGATGCGCGCTCGCGCACCCTGCAGGCGCTCGACGACATCGAGAAGAATTCGGTCGACTTCTACAGCGCGATCCGCAGCGCCTATACGCAGCACCGTGCTGCTCAGATCCGTCAGCGTGGCGTAGTGACGAGCGCTATGCTGCCGCTCGACGTCGCCGGGCGGGCCGAACTCGGCCTCGCTCGCTAATCTGTCACCTTTCCTGGAGGCCCGCCGTGTCGATACCGACGCTGTCGCGTCGTCTTGTCCTGGGCGCCGCCTGCAGCCTGATCGCGGGCGCAGGCGTCGTCATGCCGGCTGCCGCGGACGATGCGGCGGCATTGATCAACACCATCGCCAATCGACTGCTGACGATGTTGAAGTCGGGCGTGTCCGATGCCGATCGTGAGCGGGAAATGTCGGCCATCCTGCGCCAGAGCTTCGATCTGCAGGCGATTGGCCGCACCGTCCTGGGACGGCACTGGAATGGCGCCACACCCGAACAGCGGCAGCGTTTCCTGACCGCGTTCGAGCGCGCCGAGGTCAGGGCCTATTCCGGCCGCTTCCGGGAATATTCCGGCCAGTCGCTGGTGGTGGGCAAGGTCACGCAGCAGGCCCCGAAGGAGCTGGTCAGCAGCCAGATCGTCCAGCCCAACGGCGGGCCGGCCATCCGGCTGACCTGGGAGGTCGTGAACGGCAAGATCGTCGACGTCACCATCGAGGGCGTCAGCATGGCGATCACGCGCCGGTCCGACTTCAATTCCTATATCCAGCGCAACGGCCTTGACGCGTTGATCACCGAGCTGGAACGGCGCGCCAGCAGCTGAGCAGCGTCGCCCGAGTCTTTCTTGTCCGAAGTGCTGCAAAAACTCGTGTGAGGCGGGCTTGCAGTTGTTCGTGTACAGAGTAAGGCTTGTGGTCCAAGCGTACCCTGTTGCGGCGGGTTATCGGAGGAAGTGATGGATCACAATGCGATTGCCAAGGTCGCTGCCGTAGACCCGGTCTGGGCATCTGTCCGCGGTGCGGCGGAGGATCTGGCGCGGACAGAGCCAGGCCTCGGCGGCCTGCTGCACGCCGCCGTCCTCAACCAGCCGCGTTTCGAAGCGGCGCTCAGCTATCACCTGGCCCGCATGCTGGGCACGCCGGAGACGCCGGCGATGCTGATCCGCCAGACGTTTGACGAGGCGTTCTCGGCCGATCCCGAAATTGGCGTGGCCGCGCGCGCCGACATCGTCGCCGTCAATGAACGCGACCCGGCCTGCACCTCGCACCTGGATCCGTTCCTGTGGTTCAAGGGCTACCACGCTCTGCAGACGCATCGCGCCGCGCACTGGCTGTGGAAGCGCGGCCGCAAGGGCATGGCCTTCTTTCTGCAGAGCCGGGCGAGCTCGCTGTTCGGCGTCGACATCAACCCGGCAGCTCGCATCGGCAAGGGCATCATGATCGACCACGGAACCGGCGTGGTGATCGGCGAGACCGCCGTCGTCGAGGACGGCGTTTCGATGCTGCACGGCGTCACCCTGGGTGGCACCGGCAAGGAGCGCGGCGACCGTCATCCCAAGATCCGCCGCGGCGTCTTGCTGGGCGCCAACGCCACGATCCTCGGCAACATCGAGGTCGGTGCT
>DATEIF010000399.1:0-6666 GCA_035279205.1 Vineibacter sp. | reverse complement strand
GAGGTCAGCGCCATGAACATCGCGACACCGGCGCTGGGGCCGTCCTTGGGCGTCGCGCCCGCCGGCACATGGATGTGGATGTCGCTCTTGGCGAAGCGGCCGTCCTCGATGCCAAGTTGGGCAGCGCGGTTCTTCACGATGCTGAGCGCCGCCTGTGCGCTCTCCTTCATGACGTCACCGAGCTGGCCGGTGAGGATGAGCCGGCCGCCGCCCGGCGTGCGCGTCGCCTCGATGAACAGGATGTCGCCGCCCACCGGCGTCCAGGCGAGGCCCGTGGCCACGCCGGGCACGCTGGTGCGCATCGCCACCTCGTCCTCAAAGCGCTGGGCACCCAGAATGGTCACGAGGTCCTCGCGCCCGACCCGGATGGCATCGCTGCGGCCTTCGGCAAACCGTACGGCGGCGTAGCGCAGTGCCTTGCCGATCTCGCGTTCCAGGTTCCGCACGCCCGATTCGCGCGTGTAGTGATCGATGATGTCGCGCACGGCGTCATCGGTGATCTCGACCTGGCCCGCCTGCAGGCCGTTCGCCTCCATCTGCCGGCGCACGAGGTAGCGCCGGGCGATCTGCAGCTTCTCGTCGGCTGTGTAGCCGGCGAGGCTGATGATCTCCATGCGATCGCGCAGCGGTCCCGGAATCGTGTCGAGCATATTGGCGGTGGTGAGGAACACCACGCGGCTCAGATCGAACGGCACGCCCAGGTAGTTGTCGCGGAACGTGCCGTTCTGCTCGGGATCGAGAACCTCCAGCATGGCCGCGCTCGGATCGCCCTGGATGCCGGAGCCCATCTTGTCGATTTCGTCGAGCATCATCACGCAGTTGCGCGTGCCGGCCTTGCGGATCGCCTGGATGATGTTGCCGGGCAGCGCGCCGATGTAGGTGCGACGATGGCCGCGAATCTCGGCCTCGTCATGGACGCCGCCCAGGGCGACACGCACGAACTTGCGGTTCATGGCGCGCGCGATCGACTGGCCCAGCGATGTCTTGCCGACACCCGGGGGCCCGACAAAGCACAGGATGGGCGCCTTGCCCTGCGGCGCCAGCTTGCGCACGGCCAGATATTCCACGATCCGCCGCTTGATCTTGTCGAGGCCATAGTGGTCCTCGTCGAGGACCCGCCGCGCCTCGTTGATGTCGATGGGACTCTCTTCCGGCAGAGCCCACGGCAGCTCGATCAGCCAGTCGAGGTAGGTGCGGATCATGCCATATTCGCCGGCGGCCTCGGGCATGCGCTGCAGGCGGCGCAGTTCCTTGCGCGCCTGGTCCTCGACCTCCTTGGGCATGCCGGCCTTGGCGATCGCCTCGGCCAGCTCGGCCATTTCGGCGCTCTTGCCCTCATCGCCCTCGCCGAGCTCGCGCTGGATCGCCGCCATCTGTTCGCGCAGCAGCACCTCGCGCTGGCGCTCATCGAGTGCCGCCTTGGTCTGCTGGCCGATCTTCTGCGACAGCCGCAACACTTCGATGCGATGCGAGAGGATGGCCGAGACCTTGTCCATGCGCGCCGCGATGTCGAGCGTCTCGAGGATCTCCTGCTTTTCCGCCGGCTTGGTATCCATGTAGGCGACCGCGAAGTCGGCGAGCGCCGACGGCTGCTCGATGGATTGCATGGCGGCCAGCAGCTCGGCCGGCGCCTGCGGCAGCAGCTCGATCGACTCGACAGCCTGTGCCTTGAGGTTGACGAAGCGGGCTTCGATCTCGGGCGTCCGGGTCTCCTGCTCGGGCAGGCGCACGACGCGGGCCACCAGGAACGGCCAGCCGCTGAGGAATTCCTGGATCTGGAAACGCTGCTCGCCCTGGCACACCAGGTGGTGCGTACCATCGGGCGCGGTGATGTAGCGCACGATGCTGGCGACGGTGCCGATCCGGTGCATATCGATCGGCCCGGGGTCGGCCACCTCGGCGTCGCGCTGCATCAGAATGCCGACCTGCTGCTGGTCGCGCACGGCCTGTTGCGCTGCCATCACCGACTTGGGCCGGCCGACGGCGACCGGAAACACCAGGCCGGGGAACAGCACGGCATTGCGCACCGGCACGATGATCAGGGCATCGGGCGGCAACGGGGCCAAAGACGCAGCGCCCTTGGCCGGTGTCTCCTCGGTCGGAGACAGCATTTGTGCGCCGGTCATGGGCTAACCTGCCTTCTGCAGCGTGATCACGAGGCAGCCATCGACCGTGGCGCGCCGCACGTCGCTGTATCTTCCGGGCGGCAATGGCACGCGGCGCTGGAAACGTCCTTGCGGCAATTCGAGCCGGTGGATGGTCGCCGTGCGCAACGCTGACGGCAGGATCCGTGTGCCGCCAATGACGAGATGACCGTCATCCTCGATCACGGCCTCGGCCTGCTCGGCATCGACACCGGGCAAGGCGACGAGAACCAGGACCTCGTTGTCGGTTTCCAGGATATCGACAGGCGGCTGCCACGTCGGCAGCTGCGCAACCGCACCCACGGGCCGAAAGAGCTCCCGATGCATCCTCTCGGCACGTGCGATCATTTCGACCGCCTCCGACCACATCCAATCATGTACGGTCATCGGGCCTCACCATCCGTGTCACCGGAATCTGAGGCGTTGAGGCCCGTAATTCAACTCCCTCCTCAATCCTGGGAGCGCGGGCCTGCTGCCCGCTCATGTCTTGGCGCTACGCGCCAATGCGGGCGGGACGACCCGCACTCCCGGGCCGCTCGGCAGCCGCGCGCGGCCGCACCCGCGCGCACAGCCGGGCCGTCAGCATGCACAGCACCGGCGCCAGCGCGACGACGCCGAACAGCCAGCGCGCCGCGTTCGCCGTTCCGGCAACGCCGCCCGGCTCGGTCAGGCCGGCCAGGTTGGCCACCATGCCGGCCAATGCCGCGCCCAGCGCCGTGGCGAAGAGCTGCACCGTCGTGAGCGACGCAGACGCCAGATCCTGCTCGTCCCGCGGCGCGACCTGGAGCACACGGGTGAGCAGATGCGGCCAGCTCATGCCGACACCGAAACCGACAACGACCAGTCCGACACAGATCGGGCCCAGAAGCGTCCAGTCACCGGCGCTGCCGGCCGGGATGAGAATCGTCAGGACCACCATGCCGGTGACGGCCAGCAACGGCGCCGACTGAATCGCACGACCGACACCGCTGCCCTTGGCGCCCGAGCCGGTGATCGAGCCCAACGTCCAACCACCCGCCATCAACGCCGCGAGATAGCCGGCAACGAGCGGTGACTGCTCATGGAGCACCTGGAGAAACAGCGGCACGAAGATCTCGCTGCTGGTGACAGTGACGGCCAGCAACGACATCGTCGCGTAGAGTGCCCCCAGCGGGGCGGTGATCTGGAAAGCGCCGCGCGGCAGCAGGCGCTGCCGGGCGCTGGTCTCGGTCCAGATCAGCAGCCCGGTCAGGAAGACGGCCGCAACCACGCCGGCGCTGTTCCAGGCCAGCCCCGGCATCACACTGCCGGCCGACACCGCAAGCACGGCAGCCGTCAGCAGAACCAGCTGTGCCCACGGCAATGTCACGCGGTCGGCTCCGTCCGCGGCGCGCGCGGGCAACATGACCCCGGCCAGCAGGGCGAACAAGGCAGTGACAGGGATCAACGACCAGAAGGCCGCGCGCCAGGCATCGAGCTCGGCAAACACGCCGCCGAGCGCCGGTCCCACGAGGGTGGCCACGCCCCACATGCCTGACACCACGGCCATCGCCCGTGGCCATAGCGCCTCGTCGAAGAGCAGGCGGATCATGGCGTAGGACAGCGCCACCAGGAACCCGCCGCCGAATCCCTGCACGAAGCGCCCGGCAAGCATGGCCGGCATGGTGGGCGCCGCCGCACAGACCAGGGTGCCGATGGCGAACAGTACTGCCGCGACGACATAGCTGCGCCGCGGACCCGTGCGCTGCAGCAGCTTGGCCGATAGCGCCGAGCCCACGATCGAGGCGACCACGAACAGCGTCGTATTCCAGGCGTAGTAGTCGAGCCCGCCGATGTCCTTGACGACCGATGGCAGGATGGTGGTCGCGAGGTAGACGTTGATCGCATGCAACGCGACCCCGCCGGCCAGCGCCAGCGAGCGGATGGCATTCTTGCCGGAGAGCAATGCGCCCCAGTTGGATTCGGTCCGCGTCAAGACAGCCTCCTGGCTGACGCCTGAAGATTAATTTTCAAAGCGAATGCTTTGGATATTTTGGCCAATATGTCAAGCGGAGCATTGGAAAATGCACAGCCGGTTTCGACGCCCGGTTTGTCCCGCGACGATGCGATCCCGGCTCTGTAATATGTTGCTGATCGACAGCTGGGTTGGCGCAACGCGCAGGGAGGACGGGGTTTCATGAGTCGCGTCAAGGCCAAGTCGCCGCGTCGGCGCCGGACAGCGCCGGCCAACGGCGCCGACGAAACGACCCTGACCGCGCGCGCCTACCGCCAGCTCGAGGAACTGATCGTCACGCTGCGCCTGCAGCCGGGTACGGTACTCTCGGAGCAGGCCCTGGCGCACAAGCTTGCCATTGGTCGCACGCCGATCCGCGAAGCGCTGCAGCGGCTGGCGCATGATGGTCTGGTCGTGATCATGCCCCGTCGCGGTGTCATGGTGTCGGAGATCAACATCCGCACGCAGCTGCGGCTGCTTGAAGTGCGGCGCGAGATCGAACGACTGATCGCGCGCCTGGCGGCGCTGCGGGCCGCGGCGAGCGAGCGACTCGAATTCACCGAGATCGCCGACGGCATGCTGGCCGCTGCCCGTGCTGAGGATGACATCACGTTCATGCGGCTGGACCAGCGCTTCAACCTGCTGAGCGCCGAAGCCGCGCGCAACGAGTTCGCCAGCCGCTCGATGGGCCTGATGCACGGCCTGTCGCGCCGCTTCTGGTATCAGCACTACAAGGAGGTCGCCGACCTGCCGCGCGCCGCCCGGCTGCACGCCGATGTCGCCACGGCGATCGCGCGCGGCGCGGAAGACGACGCCGCCGTCGCCTCGGACCGCCTGATCGACTACATCGCGGAGTTCGCCCGCAAGACGCTCGAATAAGCGTATCTCGGTTTATGGAAGCAGTTGTCATCCCGAGCGCAGCGAGGGATCTCCTGGGCATGGAGTCTCCCGTTCGCGGGAGATCCCTCGCTGCGCTCGGGATGACAGTCTGGTCGGACGACCGCAAGGTCCTTCGCTTCGCTCAGTCGAACTGGATGACGCTGCGGATGGCCTCGCCGCGCCGCAGGGCGGTGAAGCCCTCGTTGATATGGTCCAGGCCGATGCGCCGCGAAATCAGCTCGTCCAGCAGCAGGACGCCCTCGAGGTAGGCACGTGCCAGGCGCGGAAAATCGCGCCGCGGCCGCGCCCCGCCGTAGCTCGACCGGCGGATGCGCTTCTCCTGCATCAGGGCGCCCCAGCGGAAGGCGACGTCCTTCGAGGCATCGATCTTGCCCAGCCAGACGATTTCCCCGCCGGGCCGCACCGCCTCGGCGGTGATGCGAAACGCCGCTGTGCTGCCGGCCGACTCGAGCACGACATCGACACCGCGGCCTTGCGTTGCCGCGCGTGCCGCAGCCACGGGATCCTGCTGGCGCGCGTTGACCACTGATGTGGCGCCCATGCGCTGCGCCAGCGCCAGCTTCGCATCGTCGAGATCGACGGCGATGATGGCGCCCGCGCCGGCCAGGCGCGCCCCCTGCACCGCCGACAACCCGACGGCACCGCAGCCGATCACCATGACGGTGTCGCCGTAGCCGATGCTGGCGATGTTGAGCGCCGCGCCGACGCCGGTCATCACGCCGCAACCGATCAGGCAGGCGCGGTCGAAGGGAAGCTCGGCCGGCACCACGATCGCCTGCTGGTCGGGCACGATGCAGTACTCGGCGAACGTGCCCAGGAACATCAGCTGTCCGACCGGCCGGCCGTCGGGCAGGCCGAAACGGCTGGTGCCGTCGAACGCCACGGCCTGAGGCCCCAGACGCAGGTAGTCCACGCACAGGATCGGCAGATCGCGATCGCAATAGAAGCAATGGCCGCAATGCGGGTTCCACGACAGCACCACATGATCGCCCGGCCGGACGCCGACCACCGCCGATCCGATTGCTGCAACCTCGCCGGCGGCCTCATGACCCAGCACGATCGGCAGCGGGTACGGCAAGGCGCCATCGATCACTTCGAGATCGGTATGGCACAGGCCGGCGGCGCGCAGCTTCACCAGCACGTCGGTCGGCCGCAGGTCGGGCAGCCGCACGGTTTCGATCGACAGAGGGGTGCCGACAGCATGCAGCACGGCGGCGCGGCAATCGAGCGGCATGGCAATCTCCTGCTATCGTCAGGGCTTCATGGCGGCCAGCGCCGCATCGATGTCGGCGGACGTCATCTGCCACTCATTGTCGAAGTTCGCGACCACGGCGCGCATGAACGCCGGTGCCAGGCTGCGCGCCCGCTCGGCGTCCCCCAGATGGTCGACCAGCAGCGCCAACGCCAGCTGCGTGGGCTCGGGTCCTTCATAGCTCCACTCGAAGCCATTGCGGCTGAACTGCGCGACCTCGACACAAGGCGACAGCGCTCGGCCATCGACGCTCACCTTCACGCCATCAATGGTGCGATCGCCGGTATACGTCTTCATCGTTGTCGCGCTCCCTGCTCGTGGTCCGACGTCATCCCGAGCGTAGCGAGGGATCTCCCGCGAAGGGAGACTCAATTTCCAGGAGATCTCTCGCTACGCTC
>DATEIF010000398.1:0-2143 GCA_035279205.1 Vineibacter sp. | reverse complement strand
GCCCTCCCTTCTCCCCGCGAAGGCGGGGAGAAGGTGGCGCGGAGCGCCGGATGAGGGGCTTCGCGACGCCGATGCAAGATACCGTTACTGGGCGTGAGCGCAGGGCCGTGAAGCCCCTCATCCGCCCTTCGGGCACCTTCTCCCCGCCTTCGCGGGGAGAAGGGATGCGAGCGCCGTTCATGTCGCTGCCTCCGTCCGGCCCTGCAGCCAGCCGATCACGCCAGTGCGCACGCGCGTCAAAGCGCGGTCCCACCAGCTCGGGTTCTGCACGATCTCGGCCTTGTAGAAGGACGGACACAGCACGGCGGCGTCGGCGACCTCGCCACACAGGCCGCAGCCGACGCAGCTGTTGATCACCTGCGCCACCGGATCGTCGCGCAACGGATCGGGGCTGGGCTTGATGGTGAGCGACGGACAGCCCGACAGGCGGATGCACGAATGATCGCCGGTGCACACCGCATCGTCGATGCCGTAGCGTGTGCGTATCACGCGTTCGCCGCGCTTCAGCGCCGCCGCCAGTTGCGGCCGGATGCGACGCTGGCGCGCCAGCTGGCATTCGCCGTCGGCGACGATCACCTTCAGGCCCTGCTCTTTCGTGGTCATCGCCTCGCGCAGGGTGGCCAGCATGGTGCTGACATTGTAGGTGCGGATGGTGCGCAGCCAGCGCACGCCCATGGCGCGCAACGTGGTGGCGATGTCGGACGTGTTCTGCCCGTCGCGGCGGTTGCCGGCGCTCGAGGGCAGGAACTGCGCGCCGGTGGCCGACGTGTAGCCGTTCTGCATCACCACCAGCACGCGATCGCCGCGATTGAACATCGCCGACGACACGCCCGACAGCAGGCCGTTGTGCCAGAACCCACCGTCGCCCATCACCGAGATGGTGCGTTTCTGCAGCACCGGCGCTACGCCCGCTGCGGCCGCCAGCGACATGCCGTAGCCCAGGATCGTGTTGCCGAGACTGAAGGGCGCCAAGGTCGCGAACGCGTGGCAGCCGATGTCGGCCGAGATGTGGACCTTGCCGACCTCGCGCTCCAGCAGCTTGATGGCCGAGAACACCGGCCGCTCCGGACAGCCGGTGCAGAAGCCCGGCGGCCGCAGCGGCAGCGGCGCGCCGATCAGGCGCTGCGCCTCGGCGCGGCCGGCGCGGGCGGTCTCCAGCGCCTGCATCGGCTTGGAGAGGTCGATGTCGTTGGCGGTCTGGGCAAAGAACTTCAGCAGCCCCTCGGTCACCACCTCGGCCGTGTATTCGCCGGCCATCGGCAGCACGTCCTTGCCGTGCAGGCGCGTGCCGATATCGCGCTTGCGCAGCAGGGCGCCGATCTCCTGCTCGAGATAATCCGGCGCGCCCTCCTCGACCACCAGCACGGCCCGCTTGCCCTTGCAGAACTCGGCGATCTGGTCAGGCACCAGCGGATAGGTGACGTTCAGCACCAGGGTCGGCACCTTCACGGCGCCGAAGGCATCGCCCAGCCCCAGGCGGTCGAGCCCGCGCAGGGTCACGTTGGCGATGCCGCCCTGCACGATGATGCCGAGATCCTCGCGCTCGCCCGGCAGCAGCTCGTTCAGGCCCTGCTCGACGATGAAGCGCTGCGCCGCCGGCAGACGCACGTCGACCTTCAGCTTCTCCTGCAGGTAGGTCGAGGGCGGGTGCGAGATGCGCGAATAATCCTGCGGGATCGGTTCGGCCAGCCGCGCGTTGCGCGAAATCGCCGGCGCCACGTTGTTCTTGGCGACGAACTCGCCGCTGACATGGCAGGCACGGATGCGCAGCTCGATCATCACCGGCGTGTTGGACGCCTCGGAGAGCTCGAACCCCTTCTCGACGCAGCGCACGATGGTGGGCAGGTTGGGCCTGGGGTCCATCAACCAGACCGACGATTTCAGCGCGAACGCGTGCGAGCGTTCCTGGATGATCGAGGCACCTTCGCCATAGTCCTCGCCGACCACGATCAGCGCACCGCCCACGACGCCGGGCGAAGCCAGGTTGGACAGCGCGTCGGCCGCCACGTTGGTGCCGACGATCGATTTCCAGGTGACGCAGCCGCGCAGCGGATAGTTGATCGAGGCGCCCAGCAGCGCCGCCGCCGACGCCTCGCTGGTGCAGGTTTCCAGATGCACGCCCAACTCGTCGAGCAGGTCCTGC
>DATEIF010000397.1:0-2119 GCA_035279205.1 Vineibacter sp. | reverse complement strand
GAAGTCGGTATCGGCAGCTCCCACTCCCGAAATAATGGGCTCCCATCCGGTTATTCCCAAATGGTATACGGTATATAGAATACGCAGGGCTTACCCACAAGGGGCGCTTTTCATGAGCTCCATGGACATGCAGCGTCGCGCTTTTTTCAAGACGGTTCCCGCCGTCGCCGTCGGCCTCGCAACGCTGTCGGAGTCGGCAAAGGGCGCGACGCCCGTGCCTCGACAGCCTATCGCCGAAGCGGCCTTTCCTGCGGGGCGTGAATACCCGATGCGGCCGCTGCCCTTCTGGGAGGTGAAGCTGAAGGACGATTTCTGGGCGCCCAAGGTGGCACGCAACGCCGAAGTCACGGTGCCGTTCGAGATCAGGAAGCTCGGCGTCGTCGGCGACCAACTCGCCGGCGGCGTGCTGGAGGCGGCGATCTATATCGCCAAATCGCGGCCCGACCTGAACATGAAGGATTATATCGAACGCTGCCTGCAGCCGATGCTCGCGTCACCGACTGCCGGCTACGAAAACCGGCAGTTCGAGCTCGGCGCGGCGCTCTGGTTCACCCTCGGCGACCGCCGGCTGATCGACAAGTGCCTGCCCGAGGCCGCCGCTCTGGAGCGCGAATTCCGCGAGAAAGACCCCCCATACCCCGGCGGCGAGCGCCCGTCGATGAGCTGCACGCATCTCTATCGCGTGACGCGCGATCCGCGCCACCTCGCGCTCGCCAAGCACTATCTCGACATCCGCGGGCGCGCCGACGCTCCGGGGCGCAGCCGCCACACCCAGAGCTGGCTCCCCGTGCTCGACCAGCGCGAGGCGGCCGGCCATGCCGTGAACGGCGCCACGCTGATCCTGTCGATGCTCGATGTCGGCGTCTACAGCGGCGACCGGCGCTATTTCGACGCCGCCCACGCGATATGGACCGACGCCGTCACCAACAAGCTGTATGTCTCCGGCGGCATCGGGCAGACCGGCAACGAAGGCTTCGGCCGGCCGCATGTGCTGCCCAATGTGTCGTCCTACACCGAAACTTGCGCGACCCTGATGTTCCAGAACCTCAACCATCGCTGGTTCATGGCGACCGGCGACGCGCGCTACATCGACCTGCTCGAGCGTGGCATGTACAACAACATGCTCGACGGCATATCCCATTCCGGCGACCACTTCTTCTACGTCAATCGCCTCGCCAGCGCCGGCGACGGCCGCGACGAGCGTTGGCAGCACGCCTCGCTTGAATGCTGCCCACCCAACCTGGTGCGCTTCCTCGCGTCGATGCCGGGGATGATCTACGCACAAGACCAGGCCGGCGCGATCTACGTCAATCTCTACGTCTCGAGCGAGGCCAGCTTCGCCGTAGGCGCCGGCACGCTGCATCTGGCTGTGGACAGCCAGATGCCCTGGCGCGGCCGCACGCAGATCAAGGTAGGCTCCGCCGCGCCGCTGAAGACGGCCATACGCTTGCGCATCCCCGGCTGGGCGCGCGACCAACCGGCGCCGGGCGGCCTCTATCGCTACATGGATCGGGCGGGCCCAGTGACGATCACCGTGAACGGAGCATCGGTATCCGCGCAACCGGATCGACTGGGTTACGTGACTATCGACAGCGCATGGCGCAATGGCGACACGGTGGTGATCGACCTGCCGATGGCGCCACGCCGCATCGTCGCCGACGAGCGTGTGCGCGAGACGTCGCGGCGCGTGGCCATCTCGCTCGGGCCGATCGTCTATTGCGCGGAATGGCCGGAGGCGCCTGGCCGCAAGGCGCTCGACCTGGTGGTGGCGCCCGACGCGCCGCTGGCCCCGCGTTTCGACGCCGGTTTCATGGACGGCGCGATGCTGATCGATACCGTGGCGCACCACGCCGCCGATGCGACGGCCAAGGCCACCAGGCTTACCCTGATTCCCTACCACCTCTGGGCCAATCGCGGCGCGGGCGAGATGACCACCTGGCTGCTGACGGCGGACTACGAGGTGGGCGACGTCGGCCCATCCGGCGGCCTGATCTTCTACAAGAACCCCGAGGCCGCGCGCGACGGCTGGCGCTATCTGGAGGCGATGCCGTTCGACCAGAGCCAGAGTGCGAAATGGGGTTGCTTCCGCCACGACGTCGCGGGCGCGAAGGGCACGGCT
>DATEIF010000396.1:0-2786 GCA_035279205.1 Vineibacter sp. | reverse complement strand
CTGCGTGCTGACGTTCCAGTCGTGGCTGCCGACGGCCGATCCGGAACGGTTTTCGACGTTTCCCTATTTCCTGCCGCGCTGGCGTCCCGACATCGTCGGCCGCGTGCTCGATGGTCGCATCGACTGGGACGAAATCACGCGCTTCCTCGCCGCCAGCTACTGCATGCTGGCGCCGAAGGCGCTGGCCCGGCAGGTGCTGCAGCAGCGTTCCTGACCTGGCGACTCAGCCCGGGGCCCATAACCGACTGGCCGCTCAATCTGCTTTCGACGAGCGTCGGCGCGGAACAGCACTCGATGTACGCGCGGATCAAATACGCAGGGAGACACTTCTTGGACAGCCTGCTATTTACCGGTCGATCATCTTGGCGGAGGGTGTCATGTATGCCGCAATTCGTCAGGCGAAGGCAAAGGCGGGCATGGCCGATCAGCTTGCCAGCCGGATCAAGGACGTCATTCCGATCATCAGCGGCGTCGACGGTTTCATGGGATACTACGTGATATACGCACCCGACGACACGTTGACGGCGATCAGCGTCTTCAACAATGTCGCCAGCGCTGCGGAATCGAACAGGCTCGCGCTGGCCTGGATAGAAGAGAATCTTGAACCGCTGCTCGTTGGGCCTGCCACCGCGACGGCGGGACCGGTGATCGTCCACTCCTTACCCTAGTGCGTTCGCTCCCCTCGCACGACGGTGCGCAAGCGGCGGACGGCCGTTGAGATCGCGATACGAGGCGTTCATCGAGGCCTGTGTGAGGTCTACGCAGCAAGCCCCGCCTTGCGCAGCCCGTCCGCCAGAAGCAGGCGATCGGCCGGCCGGCCGAAGGGGAACAGCGCGGCGAGATCGCAAAGGCGCAGGCCAGGATCCAGCCGGCGCACGGTGATGACGAGTTGCCGTGCCTCGCCAAGATGACCGGCCAGCGCGTGGCTTGCCGCCGCCACGCACAGGGAAATGAGGATGTCGGGCCATTGGCGGATCGCGGTCTGCGCCCACGACGATGCCTCGTCGTAGCGGCCGGCCAGGAAGTGGCAGTAGGCCGTCGCGGTCTGGGTGAAGAACAGCACCTCCGGATCCTGCGGGCTCAGGCGCTGGGCCCGTGCGGCGCGCTCGAACGCGGCGTCGACCTCGCCGCGCCAGATCTTGACCCAGCTGCCGAACACCCATGCCCAGGCCAGGTTGGGATCGAGAACAAGTGCCTGGTCGACCAGCGCGTCGCCATCCGCCAGGTGGCCGGCGACGTAGGCGAGCACGATACCCGCGGTGCACAGCGCGATGGCATCATCGCGGCCCAGCGTCGCCGCCAGGCGCGCCAGCCGCTCGGCTTCCTCGGTCTCCCGCCGCCGATCGCTCACCCAGCCGCAGGCCTTGCGCTGCGAATAGCAACGGCCGGCCAAGCCGTAGGCCGGCGCGAAGTCGGGGTCCAGCGCGATCGCGTGCCGGAAATGGCGCAGCGCCTCGTCGCTGTCGGGGCGCGTCCAGCGGTGAAGGTGGGCCATGCCGCGCAGGAAGTAGTCGTAGGCGTCGAGGCTCTCGGTCGGCTTGCGCCGGGACCGCTCGATCTCGGCCTTGCCCAGCCGCGGCCCGATCGCGCCCACGACGCTGGCCGTCACCTGATCCTGCAGATCGAAGATGTCCTCCAGCGCGCCGTCGAAACGGTCGGCCCACAGGTGCGCGCCGGTCGCCGCATCCACCAGCCGCCCGCTGATGCGAACGCGCCGCGCCGCCTTGCGCACGCTGCCCTCCAGCACGTAGCGCACGCCAAGCGCGCGCCCGAGCTGCTGGATGTCGATCGCGCGCTCCGTATCGGCGGCGGGCGATCGATGGGCGACGACCGACAGCCAGCGCAGGCGCGACAGGGCCGTGATGATCTCCTCCACCATGCCGTCGGCGAAATAGTCCTGCTCGGGATCGCCGCCGATGTTGACGAAGGGCAGCACCGCGATCGCGGGCCGGTCGGGCGCCGTGGCCGATGCGGGCGCTGTTGCGCGATCCGCGGGCGCGCCGAGGGTGCCGACGAACCGCAGGCCGCGGCGCGGCAGCGTCTTGATCAGCCGCTGCGCATCGCCGCTGTCGCCGATGGCGTGGCGCGCGGCGTTGATGCGGCTCGCCAATGTCGAGTCCGACACCGTCCGTCCGTGCCAGACGGCGGCGAGGATGTCGTCCTTGCTCACGACCCGGTCGTGGTTGCCGATGAGATAGGCCAGCAGATCGAAGACCTGGGGCTCGAGCGCGATCGGTCCGCCGGGTCCGCGAAGCTCGCGACGGGCGGTATCGAGCACGAAGTCGTCGAACGAGAACAGCACCTGATGGTCCCGATCCTGCGGGTCAACGGCGCCACAATGCGGGCCGGGTCATGTGGAATCAACGGCTTCTCAAGAGCAAATCAAGACGATCTGGAAGCGCGGCGCCGGATAGGCTGGCTATAATCCCTTCTTCCCGCGCAGGCGGGGAGAAGGGATTGGGCTGGAGGAAGCGTATGACGATGGGAACGGCGGATGGCGCTGCCGCGGCGGCGCACTGGCTTGCCGCATTCGAGACGGCGCTGGCGGCGGCCAGCGACCCGGCACTGCGGTCGTTGTTCCACGCCGACTGTCATTGGCGGGACGTGCTGGCGCTCACCTGGAGCATCCAGACGGTCAGCGGGCTGGACGCTGTCGTCGATGGCTTGCGCAGCGGCGGCGCGCAGGCGGTGCCGTCGCGCTTCAGCGTCGATCCGTCCCGGACACCACCCCGGCACGTCACCCGCGCCGGCACGGCGGCGATCGAAGCGATCTTCACGTTCGAGAC
>DATEIF010000395.1:0-4789 GCA_035279205.1 Vineibacter sp. | reverse complement strand
CGCCCTGGTGCAGGGGGCCATAGCCGGCGGCTGCGCCGGCACCGGCGCCCGATGATGATCCGCCGGCGCTGTAGCCGTGCTTCCAGGGATTGTGCGTGATACCCGTCACCGGGCTGTGGCTGACACCCTTCCAGCCGAACTCCGGCGTGGTCGTCTTGCCCAGCATGATGCAGCCGGCATCGTGCAGGCGCGACACGCAGGGCGCATCGACGTCGGGGATCGTGCCCTTGAAGATGTTGCTGCCGAAATCGGTCTGCACGCCTTTGGTGTGTTGCAGGTCCTTGATGGTGACCGGGATGCCCTCGAGCTTGCGCGCATCACCGCGCCGCAGCGCTGTTTCGGCCTGCTTGGCGTGCGCGCGCGCGTGATCCGCCGTCAGACGCGCCATCGCGTTCAGCGCCGGTTCGGACTGCTCGATGTGCCGCAGGATCGCCTCGACGACCTCGACCGGTGAGATCTCCTTCTTGCGGTACATCGCCGCCAGCGTGCTGGCCGGCAGGTAGCCGATGTCGGCGTCGTTCATGGTCGTGGGTCTCCCTACGTTGAATGCTTTTGCCTTCATGGTGAGCACGGGTGAATGCGCAGCATTCACCTGGGGTCGAACCATGAAGGCACCGCACGGGCCGTGGTGCAACGCTTCATGGTTCGACAGGCTCACCATGAAGCTGAAGATCAGCCTGCCCGGTGGACCGGCGTCGGGATGCCTTCCATCCGTGCCTTGAGCTGCAGTGCGAGGTAGCGCGAATAATGTCGCGACTGCGCGAGGTTGCCGCCGTGGAACCACAGCGCTTCCTGCGCCGTGGGCTTCCACATGTTGCGCAGCTCGCCTTCCCACGGGCCGGGATCCTTGTTGGTGCCTGAGCCCAGGCCCCAGCACGGGCCGACCGCGTCGGCGACCTCGGGCGAGATCAGCTGCGCTGCCCAGCCGTTCATCGAGCCGTAACCGGTGGCGTAGACCACGAGATCGGCGGCCAGGCGCGTGCCGTCGCTCAGCACGACGGCGTTCTCGGTCAGGCGCTCGATGGTCACACCCGACTTGAGCTTGATGCGGCCGTCGGCGATGAGCTCGGAGGCACCGACGTCGATGTAGTAGCCGGCGCCGCGGCGCAGATACATCGGACCCAGGCCCGACTCGTCCTCGCCGAAGGTCAGCATGAAGCCGGCCTGGCGCAGGCGTTGGTAGAAGGGCGCGTCGGCGTCCTGGATCTTGCGGCACACCGGAATCTGGAACTGCGGCACCAGGCGGTAGGGGATCGAGGCCACGGTGAGGTCGGCCATGTCGGTGGTGATGCCGGCCTGCACCGCTTCCTCCGAATACAGGCTGCGGCCGTGCTGCTGCTGCGATTCGGAGCGCACGACCAAGGTCGGCGAGCGCTGCAGCATGGTGACCTCGGCGCCGTACTCCCACAGGTCGGCCGCGATGTCGTGCGCCGAGTTGTTCGAGCCCACGACCACGCATTTCTTGCCGGCGAAGCCTTCGCCGCCAGGGTGCCGGCTCGAATGGTGCTGCACGCCCTTGAAGCTGTCGGCGCCCGGGTAGCGCGGCACGTTCGGCACGCCGGCCATGCCGGTGGCGAGCACCAGCTGCTTGGGGTGCAGCACCACGCGCTCGCCGTTGCGCTCGACGACCACTGTCCATTCGCCGCGCGCGGCATCGAAGCGCGCCTCGCGGCATGCGGTCGAGGGCCAGTAGTTCAGTTCCATGAGCCGGGTGTAGGCCTCCAGCCAGTCACCCATCTGGTCCTTGGGCGTATAGACCGGCCAGTGGTCGGGGAAGGGCAGGTACGGCATGTGGTCGTACCAGACCGGATCGTGCAGGCAGAGCGACTTGTAGCGCTTGCGCCAGGCATCGCCCGGCCGCTCGTTCTTGTCGATGATCAGGGTCGGCACGCCCAGCCGCTTCAGCCGCGCCCCGAGCCCGATGCCGCCCTGGCCGCCGCCGACGATCAGGCAGTAGGGCTGCCGGCTGTAGCCGAGCTCCTTTTCGTCAGCGGCCTTGCGATCGAGCCAGGTCTCGCGGCCGCGGATGGCGCCGTGCACCGTGCCCAGCGGCCGCGTCGCGCCGCGCTTTTCCTCGAAGCCCTTCAGCTCCTGCAGCGTGGTCAGCACCGTCCACGCCTTGCCGTCGCGTAGCCGCACATGGCCCTTGCCGCGGCCGACATCGGTCTCGAACGTGAACCACGTCTCGGTGATGCCGTTGGCGGTACGCGGGGTTCCCTCGACGGCGACGTTCGTCGGCTTCCCCCGAGCCAGGGTCGCGGCCAGCATGTCCCGGATGCCGGCATGGCCCTCCACCGTGACGATGTTCCAGGTGAAGGACACCAGGTCGCGCCAGTAGCTTTCGGTGCCGAACAGGGCGAGGATCGCCGTGATATCCTGCCGCTGCAGGGCCTCGCCGAAAGACGTCAACCAACGCGCACTCTGCGCCGTCGCTTCAGAACCGCTCATGATGCTTGTGTTCAACCCGTTCGCTGCCGGGCGACGTGCCGCCGCCCCTCATAAGCGGTTGCGTCCATCGCCCGGACATGGACATATATGATATATTCTTTGATCGAACTCACCTTGGCAAGGAACAACTTCCCATGACGGCGGACCAACGCGGTGGCATTTCCGGAGCCGATATCTGGCGCGATACCTGGGGCATTCCGCACATCAAGGCGCGCTCGCAGGCCGAGGCGTTCGCCGCGCTGGGATTTGCCCACGCCCAGGATCGGCTGTGGCAGATGGAAGCGCTGCTGCGTCGCGGCACCGGGCGCTACGCCGAATGGGTCGGCGCGGCAGCGGTCAACGCCGATGCGCTGGCGCGCCGCCTCGACACGGCGGGCGCCTCGCAGCGCGACTATGCCGCCTTGGGCGGCGAGGCGCGCGCCATGCTCGAGGCCTATGCCAGCGGCGTGAACGCCTTCGTCGCGACCGGATACCGCCCGGTGGAATATCGCCTGCTGGCAGCGCAGCCGGTCACCTGGCAGCCCTGGCATTCGATCGCCGTGATGCGCCAGATCGGCTTTCTGATGGGCTCGGTGTGGTGGAAGCTGTGGCGCGCCGCGGCGTTGCCGATCGTGGGCGCCGAAGGCATCGCCCGGCTGCGCTACGAGGACGGCGGCAACGAGCTTCTGTGCCTGCCGCCCGGACTGGAGAAGGGACCCTTCAAGGCCGCGATGGCCGATCTGCGGCCCGGCATCGAGGCGCTGCTGGAGACGGCGGCGATCGATGTCAGCGGCGGCGGCAGCAACAACTGGGCGCTGGCGCCCGGCCGCACCGCGACGGGTCGTCCGCTGCTGGCGGGCGATCCGCACCGGGTGCTGGAAATGCCCAACATGTACGCCCAGGCCCACCTGGCGTGCGATGATTTCGACGTCATCGGGCTGACGGTGCCGGGCGTACCAGGCTTCCCGCATTTCGCCCACAACGGCACCGTCGCCTGGTGCGTCACCCACGCCTTCGTCGATATCCATGATCTCTACGTCGAGCGCTTTTCCGCCGACGCGCAGAGCTGTCTGTTCAAGGACCAATGGGAGCCGGTGCGCCGGCGTCGCGAGCGCATCGCCGTGCGCGGCGCGGACGCCGTCGAGGTCGACGTCGTCGAGACGCGTCATGGGCCGATCATCGCCGGCGATCCCGCGACAGGCACCGCGCTGGCGTTGCGCTCCATGCAGTTCGCCGAGACGGACCGCTCCTTCGACTGCCTGATCCCGATGCTGCGCGCGACAAGCGTCGAGGCGCTCTACGAATCCACGCGCGAGTGGGGACTGATCGACCACAATCTGGTGGCGGGCGACACCGCCGGCCACATCGGCTACCGCGTGCGGGCCAAGGTGCCGCGCCGCCCGCGGTCCAACGGCTGGCTGCCGGTGCCGGGCTGGACCGGCGCGCATGAATGGGACGGCATTGTCGATTGGCACCGCATGCCGGCGGCGATTGATCCGGCCGGCGGCGCCGTGGTCACCGCCAACAACCGGGTCGCGGCCGAGGGCGACGACTATCTCTGCACTGACGCCATGCCGCCGCATCGCGCACGGCGCGTCTGGCAGCGCCTGGCCGCGCTGGCGTCGGCATCGGTCGACGACATGGCATCGGTCCATCGCGACGTCGAGACGATCCCCGGCCAGGAGCTGCGCGAGCGGCTGCGCCGGCTGTCCGTCGCCGACCCGCAGGTCGCCGCCCTGCAACGCCACATTCTGGACTGGGACGGACGCATGGCGGCAGACTCGCTGGGCGCCAGCGCCTATGTCGCCGTGCGCCTGGCGCTGACGAAGCTGGTGGCCGATCGCAGCGGCCTGCGCGCCGTGGCGCAGAGTCCCTGGGCCCAGGTGCCGCCCGGCACAGTGGCCGAGAACCAGCTGTGGTGGGCCGTGCCCGGCCTGCTGCGCGCCGATGACTGTACGCTGCTGCGCGGTGCGTCATGGGACGAGTTGCTGCGCGCGGCGCTGGCGCAGGCGGCGGCCACGCCGCTGGAACCGTGGGGCGCAGCACACCGGCCGCGCTTCACCCATCCGCTGTCGGTAACGTTCCCCGATCACGCCGCCGAGCTTGACCGTCCGTCGGCGGCGGTCGGCGGCGACAACGACACCATCTTCGCCACCGGCTGTATCGCGGCGATCGGCACGCGCGCGGTCTATGCCTCGCTGTCGCGCTACGTCTTCGACGTCGGCGCGTGGCAGAACTGCCGCTGGATCGTCTTCCACGGCGCCTCGGGCGAGCCGGGCAGCCCCTGGCACATGAACCAGAACGAGGCCTGGGCCGCGGGCGAAATGGTGCCGATGCTCTATGACTGGGCGGCCGTGGCGGC
>DATEIF010000394.1:0-2684 GCA_035279205.1 Vineibacter sp. | reverse complement strand
GCGAGCTCTATATCCCCACCGAGTTCGCCGCCCAGGTGTTCGACACGCTGCTCGAAGCCGGCGAGGCCGTCGACCTGAAGCTCGCCGGTTACCATGCGCTCAACTCGCTGCGGCTGGAGTGCGGCTATCGCCACTTCGGGCACGACATCACCGATGAAACCACGCCGCTGGAGGCCGGCCTCGGCTTCGCTGTCGCCGTCGACAAGACCACCGACTTCATCGGCCGTGAGGCGCTGCTGAAACAACGCGGCCGGCCGCCGGCACGCCGCCTGGTGTCCATCGTGGTCGACGACCCCGAGCCTGTTCTGCTGCACGACGAGCCGCTGTGGCGCGACGGCCAGCGCGTGGGCATCACGTCGTCCGGCATGTTCGGCCACACGGTGGGCCGCAGCGTCGGCCTGGGCTACGTGCACCACGAGCCGGGCGTCGACACGGCATGGCTGTCCGACGGACGCTGGGAGGTCGAGATCGCCTGCGAGCGCTTCCCGTGCCGGGTCTCGCTCAAGCCGCCGGTCGATACCAAGGCCGTGCGCGGATGACGTCGCTGCGGCGGCGCTTACAGAACGATGACCGGCCCTACTCGGCTGCCCGCGGCATCGGTACCGGCCGCTCGGCGGCGCTGACCTGCTGGGCGTAAGCGTCGCGCCAATCGGCGCCTTCCTTGAGGATGAAGTAGCCGCTGCGCGACTGCATGAAGACGTCCGGGTCATCGACGCCCGGCGGTGGCGCGCCCGTGTCACGGAACGCCCGCGCCGCCAGCAGCGCGCGACGGCGCGTACGCGTGATCATGCGATCGGACGGTCCCAGATGCTCGAACCCATGATCGCTGATCGGGCCCATGCTCTCCGTCACCGCCTGGTCCTGCAGGTGGATGTTGCCGATGCCGGTGTAGAGGCGACCGTCGCGCTGCGCCTCGCGATCGATGCCCCAGTCGTTGGCCTCCGTGTTCGTCAATCGCCAGCGCCCATGCCAGTCGGTCGTGTTGGGCTGATACTGATGAGCACGGTTGACGTGCAGCAGCACCGTGCCGTCCTTCCTGACCATCCGCACACTGGGCTTCGCCGAAGCCCAGTGCAGATGCACGAACATGGTGGTGTTGTCATCCATCGGCACCCAGGCGCGCGCGCCGACATGGGTGGCGAACTCGCCTTGCGGCGTCTGCGTCCAGAACGGAAACATGTAGTTGGCGAAGCGCCAGTAGGTACCGCCTTCCTCGGCCGGGCGATACGCCGCATAGGTGGTGCCCCAGGGCGCGTCGGCAACATGATACTCGGGCGCGCGGTTCAGCACGGTGTAGCGCAGCATGTCGTCGGGATCGAAATCCTCGACCTTCTTCTCACCGACATGAAGAAAGCCGAAATGCGCCGTGTCGATGTCGCCTTCCAGCGCCTGTAGCCAGTTGCACGAACGCTGGACGAAATTGACGGTCATGTCGTGCGCCGGCAGCAGCGACGGCTCGATCATCGGCAACGGCGGCGCGACCTCGCGCCGGCCCATGTAGACCCAGATCAGCCCATTGCGCTCGGCCACCTTGTAGGCCTTGGCCTTCACCTTTTCCTTGAAGTCCTGGGCCGGCGGCACGCTCGGCATGTCGATGCAGTTGCCGTCGGCATCGAATTTCCAGCCGTGATAGACACATCTGATGCCGCTGTCCTCGTTGCGCCCGAGGAACAGCGAGGCGCAGCGATGCGGACAGCGATGATCCATCACGCCGACGCGGCCGGCGCTGTCGCGAAAGGCGATCAGCTTCTCTCCCAGCAGCATCAGCCGCATCGGATCGCCGTCGGCCTTGAGTTCCGACGACATCGCCGCCGGTATCCAGTATTGGCGCATGAACGCGCCCATGACCGTATCCGGGCCGACGCGGGTCAGGTCTTCACCGTCGCGTGTGCTCACGGTTCCTCTCCCTCTTTTCGCGGCGACGGGATCGGCTCAGCGACGACCGGTCCAGAGCTGCGGCCGTATCTCTATAATTTGGAACGCTATTCCATGTTCACGTAGCGGTCAACCAAACGGCCGGATATGCAACTCTGGTCTGAGTGAATGAAACTGAATTCCAAAAACGTTGACCGCATATGGATGCCTCCGTATCGTTCGCCAAACGACGCCGTACGCGGTGATGTCCCGCCTGATGTCGTCAGGCTCGCCGACAGCGCGGAGGTCCTGCGATGGCAAAGCTTGTCCTGGGAATCGGCACGTCGCACACGCCGATGCTGAATGCGCAGCTGCAGGATTGGCCGCGGTTCGTCGACCGTGACAAGGCACGCGCCCATCTCGACAAGGACGGCCGGGACACGACGTACGACACCCTGGCGGCCCAGGCGGGCCCACACGTCGCGCTTCACCTGACGCCCGAACGCATGGCCGAAACCCATGCCACGGCCATGCGCTGCATGGCCGACATCACGGCGCTGCTGAGAAGCGCCCAGCTCGACGCGCTGATCGTGGTCGGCGATGACCAGAAGGAGCTCTACTTCGAGAACAACCAGCCGAGCGTCCTGATCTATCACGGCGAAACCATCCGCAATGCGCCGCGGCGGCCAGGTCAACCGGGCGGCGACTGGTATCTGCGCGCCGCCGCGCGGTATTACGAGGAGAACGCGCCGCGCGACTTTCCGGTCGACTCCCGGCTGGCGCGGCATCTGATCGAAAAACTCGTCGATGCGGATTTCGACATCGCCACC
>DATEIF010000393.1:0-5476 GCA_035279205.1 Vineibacter sp. | reverse complement strand
TCAGCACCAGGACCAGGCGTCGGCCGTCGCGATCCGCGGCGGCGACGGCGGCGCGCGCCACCCAGTAGGACCGGTGCACCTGCAGGCCCTCCAGCCCTGCCACGTCGACCAGCGCATCGCTCAGGCGGTGGAGGATCAGGTCGCTGCCGTTGCTGGTATGGACGCGCAGATAGTGGTCTTCCATCTGCAGCGCCCAGAGATCGCCGCGCATCTCGGGCTTCACCCGTTTGAGCAGGGCGGTGCCATCCGGGCCGGCTACCGCCGGCGGCGAGGCGGATGACGCCGGCGCGGCGAGCCGGGCCCGGATCATGAGGCCCGGAATCGTGACCGCCAGGGTCAGCACCAGCACCTTGGTGAAAATATCGGCCAGGTTGCCGGCGTGGTCGTTGCTGCGCAGCAGGGACTCGAGCACGGCGACCTCGGCGGTGGCCGGAACGCTGGCCAGCAGCGATGCGCCGGCGGCCAGGGCCGGCAGCGACCAGCGGCCCTTCGTGAGCCGTGCCAACAACGCCAGCGCTGCCAGCACCTGCAGGCAGTTCACCACGAAGATGCTGAGCCAATAGGCCAGCCGGGCCAGCGGCGTCATGTCGGAGAACGTGCCGAACGGCCCGAGGAAAGCGCACAGCACCCCCAGACCCGCGAAGACCAGGACGTACCACGGCCAGCCCGCCAGCGCGTCGCCAGCGGTCAAAACGCGCGCCGGCGCGTCCCGTTCACGCTTCGCGAGTGGGGCGAGCACAGTTTGGCGAAGCCCGCGCAGCCATTCGCGAAGCCGCCATTGGCCACCCACCGATCGATCCGTAAATCCGGTCATGGTCTCAACATGAGGAAACGTGATGCGATCTTACCGCAGGGCCGCAATCGGTGTCGCTCTTGGCTTGCTGGTGGCGGCCGGACCGGCGCGGGCCGCCGATCTTGACCTCAGCGTCACCGACCTGCGCGACGGCAACGGCCGGGTCATGATCGCGGTCTTCAATGCCGCGGCGACATTTCTGAAAGATGACCAACAGGTTGCGGCCGCCATCCTGCCGGCCAACGGGGCGACGGTGCGCGTCGTCCTCGACCTGCCGCCCGGGCGCTACGCCGTCTCGGTGTTCCATGACGCCAACCGCAACGGCAAGCTGGACACCAACCTGGTCGGCATGCCCACCGAGGGCTACGGCTTCTCGCGCGATGCCCGTGGCACGATGGGGCCGCCGGCGTTCGATGCGGCCGCCTTCGATCTGCCTGCTGGCGGCATCCGCCAGTCCCTCAAGCTGGGCTACTGACATGACGCTGTCCCTGACCCGCCGCCAGGCGCTGCTGGCCGGTGCTGCCACACTGCTCGCCGGTCCGGCCCGTGCCGCCGCGCCCGACGATTGGGGTGCCGCCTTCCGGGCCGCGCTGAAGGAGGCGCCCTGGCTCGTCGGTTATGTCAGCGCGCCGCCGCAGCTCGATTGTGCCGAGCTCACGATCGAGGGCCGGTGGCCTGTCGAGCTTGCGGGCACGTTCTACCGCAACGGCCCGGCGCGCCACGACGTCGGCGAGCTGCGCTATCACCACTGGTTCGATGGCGACGGCATGATCCAGGCCTTCCGCATCGCTGACGGCCGCGTTGCCCATCGCGGCCGCATGGTGCAGACCGACAAGTACCGGCGCGAGATCGCGGCCGGCCGGGCGCTGGAGCGCACGTTCGGCACGGCGCTGCCGGAGCTGGCGCCGCCGACCAGCGCCGCGGCGGTGAATGTCGCCAACATCAACGTCATCAGCCACGCCGGCCGGCTCATGGCGCTGTGGGAGGCGGCCGATGCCTATGGCATCGACCCGCGGACGCTCGACACGCAAGGTCCGGTCGTCTGGCGCGACGATCTGAGAGGCATGCCGTTCAGCGCCCATCCGCGCCAGGAGCCCGACGGCACGCTGTGGAGCTTCGGCTATGCGCCGCAAGCCGACCTGCTGGTGCTCTATCATATCGGTGCCGATGGCACGCTGAAGGCGGCCAAGGCCCTGCCGGTGCCCGATGTCGGCATGGTGCACGATTTCATGGTGACCGAGCGGCATCTGGTGTTTCTGCTGCCGCCGATCAGCTACGACCGCGACAAGGTCAAAGCCGGCCTGGCGTTTGTCGATTGCTATGTCTGGCGGCCGGATCAGCCGGCGCGCGTCCTGGTGGTCGACAAGAATACACTGGCCATCACGCGGCGCCACGAACTGCCGGCGTGCTTCGTGTTCCACTACGGCAACGCCTTCGAGGAAGCCGACGGCACGATCCGCTTCGATTGCGTGCGCCATCCCGATCCGCGCGTGATGACCGAGACGACGCGTTATGTGATGCGCGGCGAGTCGCGGCCCTCGCCGGCGACCGCGACCATGCTGGTGCGGCTGGATCCGTCCGGCACCACGCAGACGCAGATGCTGGCCGGCGGCGTGGAGTTCCCGCGCATCGACCCGCGCCGCATCGGCCGCCGCCACGCGCGGGTATGGAGCGTGCTGCTCGAAAGCCTGGTCGGCGCGCCCAGCGGCGGCGTGATCCGATGGGACCTCGAGAATGGCACATCGGACGTCCACCGCTTCGGCCCGCAGATCCAGGTCGAGGAGCACGTCTACGTGCCGCGTTCCGGCGGCGCCGAGGGCGAGGGGTGGCTGCTCGGCACCCATCTCGATGCCAGGGCCGGCGTCACCCGGCTGGCGGTCTTCGACGCCCTGAAGCTCGCCGCCGGACCTCTGGCCGTGGCCAGCCTGCCTTATCCACTGCCGCTGGGCCTGCACGGCTCTTTCGTGCCCGCCTGAACATCCTCGTCGTTAGGACAAACTTGACGGCAGTCTGCCGGCTCTCTATCGGTTTTTGCATCGACGGTCCCCGCAAGGGGCCAAGGGAACGCCGTACCGCTTGCACCTTCCGGTGCCGGCCCATTCGGCGGCTGTGCCCGCAGCTGTGAGCGGCGAGCGCAGGTCCATCGCGCCACTGGGCCCCGGCCCGGGAAGGCGGACCTGACGCGGCGACCCGCAAGCCAGAAGACCTGCCGTCGAGAGCGTCGTCTTCCCCCGGACGGGAACATCCGATGGGACGGTCATCCGCACGATGACGCGCCAGTGCGTGTCCTTGCTTGCGGAGATCCGTTTGATGACATCCGACTCTTACGACCGCTTCCACCCCAGGCGCCTGACGCTGGCGTCGACGATGGCGATGACCTTCGCCGCGACGGCGGCCCACGCCCAGCAGACGCCGCCTTCAGTCCTGCCCGAGACGGTCGTCACCGCCGATCGCGTCCCCGTGCCGGCCGAGCAGGTCAGCGCCTCGGTCACCGTCATCACCGCCGAGGAGATCGAGCGGCGCCAGTACCGCACGCTCAACGATGCGCTGCGCGCCGTGCCCGGCACGACGGTGGTGCAATCGGGCGGACCGGGCAAGACCACCAGCGTGTTCCTGCGCGGCACCAATGCCAACCATACCCTGGTGCTGGTCGACGGCGTACGCGCGGGCGATCCCAGCCAGGTCAACGGCGCGCCCAACTTCGCGCATTTCCTGCTCGACAATGTCGATCGCATCGAAGTGGTGCGCGGGCCGATGAGCACGCTCTACGGTTCCGACGCCGTGGGCGGCGTGATCAACCTCATCACCAAGAAGGGCAGCGGCCCGTTCAAGGCGACGGCGTTCGCCGAGCTGGGCAGCTACAGCACGTTCAACACCGGTGGTGGCGTGCAGGGTGCCGACGGGCGCTTCAACTACAATCTCGCCATGCTGGCCACGACGACGAACGGCTTCTCGGCGGTGCCGAAGCGCTTCACGGTCGGCACCAAGAACGAGGACGACGGCTACTGGAACGTGTCGTTCAACGGCCGCTTCGGCTTCGACATCTCCGACAATTTCCAGCTGTCGCTGTTCTCGCGATTCGGCTGGTCGCGCACCGAATATGACGCGTTCCTGAGCGAGGATCCCAATCTGCGCGAACGCGCGCGGCAGGTCTCGCAGCGCCTGCAGGCCGACTGGCAGCTGCTGGACGGCAAGTGGAAGCAGACCTTCGGCCTGTCGTTCGTGCAGGTGAACCGGCGCGATCTCGACGGCACCGACGCCATCAACGGCGTGCCGTTCGCGCCCGACAATCGCAACCGCGGGCGCCGCTGGCAGTTCGACTGGAAGAACGACGTACGCCTCTCCGACTCGCTGGGCGTGGTGTTCGGCCTCGATGCCGAGCGCATCTCGCTGCGCACGCGCCCCAGCAGGGTGTCCGAGTCGACCGGCACGATCGGCGGCTATCTCAATCTGCGCTGGACGCCGACCGAGGCTCTGGCGCTGACCGCGGGCGGGCGCCTGGAGCATCACGACGATTTCGGCACCGCGGCCACGTTCCGGGTCGGTGGCACCTACAGCTTCAAGGAGACCGGCACGCGTCTGCATGGCGCCTTCGGCACCGCCTTCAAGGCGCCCAGCCTCGACCAGCTGTTCCTCGACTTCCCGTCGTTCGGCTTCTTCGCCAACCGCAACCTGAAGCCCGAGCGCAGCATCGGTGGCGAGATCGGGATCGACCAGAGCCTGTGGAACGGGCAGGTGAAGGTCGGCGTGACCCTGTTCCGCAACGACATTCGCAACCTGATCACCAGCACTGCGCTGGCGTCGCAGGATCCCGCCTGCAATTTCGGCTGCACGACCCTGGCCAACATCGGCAAGGCACGCACCCAGGGCGTCGAGGCTTCGCTGGAACTGCGGCCGTGGGAGACGTTCTCGCTGCGCATCGACTACACGTACACCGATGCCAAGGACCGCAAGACGCATGAGCCGCTGGTCCGTCGGCCACGGCATGCCGTCGATATCGCGGCGAACTGGACGCCGATGCCGAAATGGACATTGGGCGCCGAACTGGCGCATCGCAGCGGGCGCACCGATCGCGATTTCGCCCAGTTCCCCTCGCCGATCACCCACCTGGAGGCGTACCGCACGCTCAGGTTCACCACCAGCTACGACATCACCGACGGGGTGAAGGTGTTCGGCCGGGTCGAGAACTTCTTCAACAAGAACTACGATGATCCGCTGGGCTTCCAGGCCCCGCGTGTCGGCGGCTATCTCGGCGTTCGGGTATCGTTGTAGAAACCCCTCTCCCGCGAGCGGGAGAGGGAGGGGCCCATGGCGCGCAGCGCCATGGGAGGGTGAGGGGATCAGATCGAGGTCGGCCGACATTGGCACTAAGATGCTGCGCAGAATGATCGCGTCCGTGGCCCCTCATCCGGCCGCCGCTGCGCGGCGGCCACCTTCTCCCGCTTGCGGGAGAAGGGTCATGGCGCTCCTTCTCGCCGCGCTGATGTTCCCTGCTCGCGTCGGCGCGAGCGAGCCGCCGGCGCGGGTGGTGTCGCTCAATCTCTGCCTGGACCAATTGGTGCTGGCCGTCGCAGCGCCGGGCCAGGTCATTGCCGTCAGCGACGTGGCGCAGGATCCGCACCTGTCGGCGCAGTGGCGCGCGGCACGGGCATTGCCCGCCGTGCACGCACGGGTCGAGGAGAT
>DATEIF010000392.1:0-5202 GCA_035279205.1 Vineibacter sp. | reverse complement strand
TTCGACGTGATGCGCCATGTCCCGTCGAAGCGGTGGAAGACGAGGTGATCGACGTAGCGGGTCTGGCCGATCGTCATGCTCACCTTGGCGGCCGCCAGTTCAGGCGCGGTCTGCTCGATGCTGAGGATGCCCTGCTCGCGGCGTGATTTCAGCGACGCGGGCGATGGCCGGTTGCGGATCACGTCGCGGAATTCGGCCGCCGACCACGCCACGAATCTGCCGTCCCGTATGCCGTGGATCAAGCAGGCGTCATGGAAGACCGCGGGGAACCGGGCATCGTCGGCGTCATACATCAGGTCGAAGTAGGCGGTGATCGCCGACGCGATGGTGGGGATCTGGTCCATTCAAGTCTCCATTGCCAAGGGATGCGAAGACGCCGGATTCGCAGGACTGAATCCGCGTTCCTGGCGGCGACGACAGTGGCCTGAGCGGCGGCGGAGTGCTACCGCTGGGGTGTCATCTCTTGGATGACGAAGAGGCATCCATCATGGACGATATCGACAGCGGGCTGGTCAGCGGCCTGGTAGTCCTCGCCGCCGTCGCCGACGCGCGCAGCTTCGGCCGCGCCGGCGAGCGGCTGGGCATGACGCAATCGGGCGTCAGCAAGGCGATCGCCAAGCTCGAGGCGCGCCTGCGGGCCAGGCTGGTCCACCGCACGAGCCGTGCCGTCGACCTCACCGACGAGGGCCGCGCGCTGTGCGAACGGGCTGCCCCGCACCTGGCGGGAATCGGCGATGCGGTGGCACGGACCGCGACATCGCAACAGGCCGTCCGCGGCCGGCTGCGGGTCAATGTCGATCCGCTGTTCTCCCGCATGGCGCTGTCGCCGAAGCTCAGCGCCTTCCTCCAACGCAACCCGGACATCGAGCTGCGCCTGGAGACCCGGGACCGCATCGCCGACCTGGTCAGTGACGGCTTTGACCTCGCGATCCGTTTCGGCGAGCCGGTGCCGTCGGCCCTCATCGCCCGCCGCCTGCTCGAGGCCCGCATTCTCACGGTTGCGGCACCGGCCTACATCGATCGCCACGGCCGACCGCGCCAGCCGCAGGACCTGGCGAGCGACGCCCACCAGTGCATCCTCGCGATCGATCCGTCGACCGGGCGCCCGTTCGATTGGGAGTTCTGGCGCGGCAGCGAGCGCGTTTCGGTCGCAGTCAACGGGCGCCTGACGCTCACCGATTCGGGAACCAAGCTGGGCGTGTGCCTGGCCGGCTTCGGCATCGCGCAGATCATCGACCTCGAGCTCGATCACTACCTCAAAGGCGGCGCCCTGATCGACCTGTTCCCCGATTGGCCCGACGAACGCTTCCCGCTCTACGTCTACTATGCCTCGCGCAACCATGTGCCGGCGAAGGTCCGCGCCTTCATCGACTTCATCGTGGCCGCGCTCAGCACGACGACCGGCGCGGCGTCGACGCGCAACCCCGCCGCCCGCGGCGGTAGCTCCCTGCGCAAGGGAGGGCAAGCGACGGGCATCAAACGTAACGGCGCGCAACCAACCAGCAGGCCCGCTTAGCATCAGGATCCTGGGAGCGCGGGCGTCCTGCCCGCCCATATGTCGGCGCTACGCGCCGATGCGGGCGAGACGCCCGCGCTCCCAGGTCCTAACGCTTGTCCGACCAGGCGAAGTTGAAGCTGATCGAGACGCGTTCGCCGGCGATGCGGGTGGCGGGCACTTCGTGGCGCAGCCAGCTCTCGAACAGGATCACCGTGCCGGCGCGCACCGGCAGGGTGACGAACGGGCGCAGCGCCGCCGGTGCGTCGACCTGGCGCGGCGGTGCCGCCATCAGCCTGGACAGCCGCGGGTCCTCGAACTTCAGGCCGGCCGAGCCGCGCGGCGTGCGCGCGTAGAACGTGCCGCTGAGGAACGACAGCGGGTGCAGGTGCATGCCGTGCGCCACCTGCGCCGGCATGAAATTCACCCAGCAGTCGGTCATGTCGATGGTGCGGCCACGCAGGTCATAGCGCAGGCGCGTGGCGAAGGCGCGCGCATGCGGCATCAGGCGGCGCTGCAGGTCGGCGAACGTCGAGGACGTGCGGTGCAGCTTCGCATGCGTGGCATACGACGTATAGCCGCCGACATAGTGCTGGTCCGACCACGCCTGCCCCTTCTCGTCGTGCAGTCGCAATGCCTCGGCCTCGTCGAGCAGGCGCTGGGTGAAGTGGCGCGGATCGCGGCCGCCCAGCGGGGCGCGATAGATCAAGGTCGGGAACAGGGAGCGCACGGTCATCGCGGGTGCCACGGTCGGGAGCGCATGGCCGGCTGTCAATGCGCTGGCGCCAGCAGCGGCACCACCGCCGCCACCAGGGTCACGATCGCGACCGTCGCCACCAAGGTGAAGGCGATGCGGCGGAACACCAGCTCCGACACCAGGTTGAAGGCGCGCGCACCGGCGTAGAGCGCAATGCCGTAGACCGGGATCAGCAGCAGCGCCAGCACGAGCACGGTCGGCGTCAAGAGGCCGTTGAGCCAGTACATCGACTGCGTGCCGATCGAGCCGATGCCGAAGAAGGCGATGGTGTTGGCGCGCGCCAGCGCCGCGTTGGCCTGCCCGGCCAGCCAGAACACCACGACCGGCGGCCCGCCGATGCCGATCGCCCCGGTCATGATGCCCGACGCGCCGCCCACCGCCAGCGTCGTGGGCAGGCTGGGCTTGCCGCTGTAGCGCCAGCCCATTGCCAGCACGGCGACCGCCAGCAGCACGAACAGCGACATCACGATACGCAGCGCCACGGGCGAGGCGTTGGCCAGCACCCAGGTGCCCAGCGGCAGCATCACGACCGAGGCCAGCGCCAGCGGCAGCACCTCGCGCCAGTTGCAGCGCCGCCAAGCCTGGATGGTGAGCGGCAGGCCGATCAGGAAATCGACGACACCCAGGGTCGGGACGGCCACGGCCGGGCTGTAGAACGCCGAGAAGACCGGCGTCAGGATCAGGGCGGCGCCGAAGCCGGCCATGCCGCGCACGAAGCCGGCGGCGAGCGCGGTGACAGCGACGACCGCGAGCTCGGGCCGCCAGATGTCGCTGAACGCCGCTTCCCACATCGGCCCAGACATAGCCGATGATCTTGGCGGGGCGGAAACAAAAACGTCATCGTGCCGCCGCGCGCCGCTGCGGCGGCGGCCATCCGCGGCCGCTACTTCGCGTAATCCTCGGCCGGGATCGCGAAGTTCACGGTCTGCGTCCCTTTCAGCTGGAACGTCGTTATCCCGATCAGGTTCGCCATGGTGTCGAACAGCCCGCCCCCGGACGAGCCCACCATCAGCGGCGCCGAGGTCTGGATCACCCGCTGATCGGCGATGACCTGCTTGCCCGAGACGACACCGTCGGAAATGCTGAGCTCAAGCCCGGCCGGCGAGCCGATCGCATAGACGCGCTCACCCAGTTTCACGTCCGCATATCGCCGAACACTGACCCACGCCGGCATGGCCGTCGCGCTGCGCAGAACGCACCGATCGGCGACCTCGTCCGCCGAGATCAGGCTTGCCGCGCGCCGCACACCGGCGTGCTCAAGCGTGATCGCCGAGCCGCCCGCCACGATGTGGCAATTGGTCAGCAGTGCGGTCGCGCTGACCGCAACGGCGGATCCCAGGCGGCCGTTGTTGGACCGGATGGTGTAAACGGCCGGCGCCACGCGCGCATAAACCGCGTCCGTCGACAGTTCCCGGCCAGCCCCGCCCCGGTGAAACCGGATGCCTGTGACCTGACCGCTGCGGTCCGCCGGCGCGACGGGCCCGAGCCCCGCCGGCATGACGCGGGCCTGGCAGCCCTTGAGGACCTGGTCCAGCTTCAGCACCGCTTCCGATCCGCGGTTGCCGGCCTGCACGTCGCGGTTCGCCTGCACGACGACATCCAGCGGCAGGGATGCCTGCGCCGACTGCACGACACAGGCGCAATAGGCTGGACACTGGGCCTGGCGCCCCGCGTACGCCGGATTGACCTGGCAGGCGCTCAGACACGCGTTCTGCCATTGGCTGGTGAATGACGCCGGATAGGGCTGCTGCGCCGCCGCCGGGACGGCAACGGCGACAATGAGAGCGGACACGCACAGACGCAGCCGTTTCATGATCCTTCGCATGGCGATCGCCTAGCACACTTCGCCGGCGACGCTGAAGATCGGCGGTGGCCCGAGGCGGATTAGCGGTCGACCCGCTCGACGACCGTCACGCGGGCGTTCTTGGCACCGCACGCACACTTCAGGCTGGGGATCAGCGCGCGAAGCGGGATGTCGTCGGCACCCCGTCCATAGTCCTTGATCCAGACGTCATACCATTGCGGCCCCTTGACCGCCCATCGCCGGCAGGTCCGGCAGACGATCTGCAGCGAGAGGCCATCGCGTTCGAGCCCGCGCAGCGTCGTGGACGGCTCGGACATCGGCTAAGCCGCCGGACGCCAGTACCGGGGGCGCACGACATGCAGCTTGGCGCCGCGGTGCTGGCATCGCTTGCAGACGGCGGCGGTCGCAACGGCATCCAGCGTCGCCCGCCGGCCATGCCTGGCAATCAGCATGTCGCGGAACATCCCGGTCTTGCGGCCGCAGTTCGGGCACTCCAGGGCCAAACCGAGATCGGTGTCGGACAGATCACCCAGGGTTTTCGGTGCGTCACGCATGGCACCTCGCGCAGCGATCGGGCGATGGGCCGTTCGCCTTCTCTAGATAGGCACGCCTGCCGACGGCGCCTACGCCACGCGGTTGGCCGCCGGCCGTCCCGTCCATCAAATGGATCGCAGGCGTTCTTGGTTGCGGCGGCACGGCACGGATCACGTCAGGCGTGACTAGAACATAACAGGAACAACGATACTTGCCGAATCGGTCAACCGCTTGCGTCGCAAGAAGGGCAGCAGCCGCAATCTCTTGAAAATCAGCGACTCAGAGGAACACGGGCGGCGCCCGCCGGTGTCGATATCCACAAACGACGACGCCCGCCCGGGCGACCCGGGCGGGCGTCTGCAATACGCTCTAAAAAATGAAAGCTTAGTAGCGCGTGCCCGGCGTCGTGGCCGCGCCCACGCCAGCGCCGATGGCGCCGCCGATCAGCGCACCGCCCAACACCGACAGGCCGCCGGTGGCCGCACCGACCACGGCGCCCGTACCGGCACCGATGGCGCCGCCCGTCACGGCGCGCTGGCCCCACGTGTCGCCGCACGCCGAGACCAGCAGCGCGATCGGTACCAGCAGCGCCCCAATCCTTGCGGGCATGGA
>DATEIF010000391.1:0-5150 GCA_035279205.1 Vineibacter sp. | reverse complement strand
CGCCGAACACCGACGTGATCAGGATCGCCATCAGCACGGCGGGGAAGGCGAACATCAGGTCGTTCAGCCGCGAGACGATCTCGTCGAGCCAGCCGCGGCGTGCCGCGGCCCAGGCGCCCAGGCCGACGCCCAGCACCATGCCGATCGACACCGCGATCAGGCCGACGGTGATCGAGGTCTGGGCGCCCACCATGATGCGCGACAGCACGTCGCGGCCGCGATGGTCGGTGCCCAGCGGCCACACGGCGTCCGGCGGCTTGAGCTTCATCGCCATGCGCAGGTCGTCGTAGGGATGCGGCGTCCATACCATGGACAGCAGCGCCGTCAGCGCCACCAACAGGACCAGCGCCGCACCGATCAGGAAACCGGTGTGATGGCGCGCGCGCGACCAGAACCCGCTCACGCGCTCACCTTGGGGCGCGGATCGAGGATCACATAGATCAGATCGACGATCAGGTTCACGACCAGCACCAGCGCCGTCAGCAGGATCACCACGTTCTTGATCACGATCAGGTCGCGGTTGCTGATGGCGTCGAAGACCAGCTTGCCGATGCCGGGCAGGTAGAAGACGGTCTCCACGATGATGGCGCCCGCCAGCAGGAAGCCCGCGATCAGGCCGGCGATGGTAACGATGGGCACCAGCGCGTTGCGCAGCGCATGGCGCATCAGGACGTCGCGCTCAGCGACGCCCTTGGCGCGCGCCGTGCGCACATAATCCTCGCGCAGGGTATCCAGCATCGAGGAACGCGTGACGCGCGAGAGGATCGCGATCTCGGGCAGGCTGAGCGACAACGCCGGCAGGATGAGCGCATGCAGCGAGCCCCAGGCATCGGCGCCCCAGCCGGGAAAGCCGCCGGCTGGGAACAGTTTGAAACCCACGGCGAAGACCAGGGCCAGCAGGATGCCGAACCAGAAATTGGGGATCGAGATGCCGAGCTGGCCGAAGCCCATCACCAGCCAGTCCGACGCCTGGCCACGCCGGGAGGCCGCGAACACACCCAGCGGGATGGCGACACAGATGGCGAACGACAGCGCCAATGCCCCCAGCGGCAGGGTGACGACGATGCGGTCGAGGATCAGCTTCGATACCGGCGTGCCATAGGCGTAGCTGTTGCCGAGGTCGAAGCTCAGCAGGCCGCCGACCCAGCTGATGTAGCGCTCATACTCGGGCCGGTCGAAGCCCAGCTTGGCGTGCAAGGCCGCCAGCGTGTCGGGCCGCGCCTCGGTGCCCAGCATCACCAGCGCCGGATCGCCAGGCAGGACCTCCAGCACGAGGAACACCACGACCGTGGCCAACGCAAGAGTTAGGAGCGCGGCCACCAGCCGGCGCAGGAGAAAATCGAGCATGCGCCGGTAAAATGCCGGCGAATGCCGCGCGGCTCAACGTTTCATTGTGGGCGCCGGCGCCTCACTCGGCGGCAGCCGCGTAGGGCTGCTCCAGGGCCAGCCGCAGCGATTCATGGAAATCGTGCAGGCCCTTTTCGTTGCGGCCGAACACGACGTGGGTCTGCGCGCCGCTGTGGAAGCCGCGCTGGATGGTGCGCGCCATGGGGAAATCTTCGCTCTGCACCGTATTGAAGGTGATGTCCCAGTTCTTGTCCCAGGTGGGGCGGTCGGACTCGGCGATATGCCGTTCGGTCGTCAACAGCCACAGGCGCACGATGCAGCGGTCGGGATCATCGCCGTCGGGAACCGCGGTCCAGAGCTCGAAGTGGTCGCGGTTCCAGATCACGACGGCGTTGGGGAAGATGCGGAAGATGACGATGACGTGGCGCTTGAAGTCACCGGGCTGCATGGGCTGGTGGCGGACGGCGTCATAGGTGCTGCGCGGCGCCAGGAAGCGGCCGTGGCGGCCGAACACGTCGTTCACGCCGCCGCGCCCTTCGATGTAGGGGGCGATGGTCTTCGCGTGCAGGTACGGCACGTGATAGATCTCCAGGAACGTGTCGATCACCAGCTTCCAGTTCATCGCTTCCGAAAAGCGCTGAAAGCGGAAGAAGCCGCCGCGGTCGATGTTGAAACCGGCCAGCATGTCGCCCACGGGCCCGAGGAACGCATCGATATCGACCTGATCGCCCACGATGGGGCCGAGCCAGACCAGGCCGTGCCGCTCAACGACCGGCAAGGGCGTCAAGGCGTGCTCGGCGCGGTCGATGCCGGTGAAACCCTCGGCGCCGGGAACGTGCCGCAGTGCGCCGTCGGCACCGTAGACCCAAGAATGGAACTTGCAGGTGAAGGTCGGCCGGCAGCCCGCCTCGTCGTCGACGACGCGCGTACCGCGGTGGCGGCAGACATTGTGGAAGGCGCGCAGCGACCCATCGCGCTGGCGCACGATCAGAGCCAAGACGCCGTCGATCTCCATTGTGCGGAAGTCGCCGGTCTTCTCGAACTCGGTCGACGCCGCCACGATCAGCGGCTGGCGGCGGAACAGCAGATCGCGCTCACGCGCCAGGTGGCCGCGATCGATGTAGTGCGACACCGGCTGGCGGTATTCCGCCGCCGCGGGGCCGTTGGTGTTGGCGTCGAGCGCCGCGCCGACCCGCTCGCCGAGCTGCCGTTCGGTCTGGGCATCCATGCCGCGCCTCCGTTGCCAGGAACGCTATCGTCCAGTCGCCAGCAGTCTAATCAAGATTAGATTTAGTGTCACTATTGGGAAGCACCTCCTGGGAGCGCGGGCCTCTGGCCCGCTCATGTCTTGGCGCTGCGCGCCAATGCGGGCGGGACGCCCGCGCTCCCAGGCAAAGAGCGAAGCCCTACACCTTCCAGTACACCGCGGTCATGTCGATCGACGGTGTCGGCGAGTCTTCCCACATGCCGATCAGGTTCTTGTTCCAGACGCCGACCTTGCCGAGCTGGTAGAGGAAGCCGTTCACGGCGTCGTCGGCGATGATCTTCTGCGCCTTCTTCAGCAGCTCGGTGCGCTTGGCGGGATCGACCTCCTTCACCACGGCGGCCCAGTTGTCCTTGAAGGCCTTGGAGTCATAACCCCAGTAGTAGCCGTCGCGCGCGTAGCGATCGAGGTCGTTGGCCTCGGTGTGGGCCACGATGGTGAAGTCGTAGTTGCGGTCCTTGAACACTTCCTGCAGCCATTGCGGCCACTGCAGCTGGGTGATCGCGAGCTTGATGCCGATCTTGCCGAGCTGGCTGACGATGATCTCGCCCGAGCGCTGGGCATAGCCCACCGGCGGCAGCTTCAGGCTGGCCTCGAAGCCGTTGGGATAGCCTGCCTCGGCCAGCAACTTCTTGGCCTTGGCGACGTCGAACGGATAAGTCTTGGTGAGATCGACATAGGCCGGATGGTGTGGCGGGAAGTGGCTGCCGATCGGCAGCGCGAAGCCGTTTTCGCCCGCGATCAGATCCTCGCGGTTGATGGCGTGCGCGATCGCCTGGCGCACCTTCAGCTCGCTCATCGGCTTCTTGGCGTTGTTGGTGGCCAGGATCGTCTCGCCCTCCGTCGAGCCGATCACTACGGCGAAACGCGAGTCGGCCTTGATCTGGCTCACCTGCTCGGGCGACTGGAAGCCGGGGAAGGTATCGACGTCGCCCGCCTTGAGCGCGTTGAGCTGTGCCGCCGAATCCTTGATGAACTTGAAGATCAGGGTGTTGAGCTTGATGGCGCCGGGATCGCGGTACATCGGCGCCTTCACCAGCACCACCGAGTCACCCTCCTTGCGCTCCTTGAACATGAAGGGGCCAGTGCCGATCGGCTTGGTGCCGTTGGTGGCGGCGCTCTTGCGGCCCATGATGGCCGCGTCGCCGATGCCGACATTGTAGAGGAAGAACGCGTCGGCGCTCTTGAGGCTCACGCGCACCGTCGTCGCATCGACCACGTCGACGCTCTTGATGGTGGTGTAGAGCGACTTGCCGGGTGCCGTGGCGTCGGGCGCCGACAGGCGCTCCAGCGTGAACTTCACGTCGGCTGCCTCGCACGGCTCGCCATCATGGTACTTCACGCCGGCGCGCAGCTTGAAGACGAACTGCAGGCCGTCCTCGGACACCGTCCAGCTCTCGGCCAGGCCGGGGATGATCGAGCCTTTCTTGTCGATGCGCGTCAGGCTTTCGTAGACATTCTGGTAGGTGATCTCGCGCACGGCCGAGGCGGCATTGAGGTTGGGATCCAGCACCGGCGGCTCGAGCGACATGCCGATCACCACGACACCGTCCTTGGCGCGTGCCGGCGCCTGCGCCCAGGCGGACGGTGCTGCCCCCAGCAGCGCCAGCGCGCTTGCCCCGCCCAGAAGTCCGCCGAACTGCCGGCGGGTGAAGTCGCTCATCTCTGCCTCCATCTGACCGCGCCGCCCCCAAGCGGCAACCCGGTCGCCGACCATAACAAGCCGCCTGCCGGTGGCCAATGCCACCATCACCTCATCCTGAGGAGCGAGCGAAGCAAGCGTCTCGAAGGATGGGCTACAGACCCGGTCGGTTGCCCACCTTCGAGACGCGGCCCTGCGGGCCGCTCCTCAGGGTGAGGTCGGTGTGCGGACAGCGGATCGCATATCCTCGCCCGGCACTAGCGTCCGAACGTCTCGTGCCAGCTGGGCGACCCGCCCAGCGACCGGGCGTGGTAGATCGCGCGGGCGACGGCGCGGGCCAGGCAATCGGCGGCCAGGGTACCCAGTTCGGCGATCATCAGCGGGTCCAGCGCCTGGTCGAGCCGGCCGGTCGCCAGCGCAAAGACCGAGTCGCCGTCCTGCGGCGTGTGCACCGGCCGGATGGCGCGCGCGAGCCCGTCCTGGGCCATCACCGCCACCCGGCGGCAGGTTGCCTTGTCGAGGCGGGCATTGGTGGCCACCACGGCGATGGTGGTGTTGCCGCGTGGATCGTCGGCGGCGGCGGCGGCCGGCCCGATATCGTGCGTGAGCTCACCACGGCGATGCGAGACACGCAGCTCCAGGCCGCGCGGTGGTGGCGGCAGGCCGCCGAACTCGCTGCCCTGCTCCAGCGCCCAGGCCCAGAACTGCGGCAGGCCGGCCATGGTCGTGTAGCCGCGCGCATTGACGGCGACGAGCGCGCCGACCTGCAGGCCGGTCGATGGGTCTACCGCCGACGCACTGCCCAGGCCGCCCTTGAGATTGCCCGCCTTCGCGCCCATGCCCGCGCCGGCATTGCCGAGGGCGAAATCGTGTGCCGCCGCGCCGGTCGCCCGATAG
>DATEIF010000390.1:0-3792 GCA_035279205.1 Vineibacter sp. | reverse complement strand
GTCGTTGCTTCGTAACCAACGATCTTCATGATGTTTGCTCCGCCTGCTGCTGGGCCCCGGCATCGTATCGCTGCCCGGCATCCGCCTGCCTGACCGCACGGTCATGGCTGTTTCGCGCTCAGGTCTTGCCTGGCGACGATTCCGGACCACACCGGTTGCTGCGGACACCGTATCATCGACGCCGCTTTCGGTGACGATCGGCGCTGGCCGGTCCGCATCCAGGAGGGCCCGCACCATGAAAATCGGCGCCGTGATGTTCTTCACCGACTACTCCATGAGCCCCGCCACGCTCGGACGGGCTCTGGAGGAGCGCGGCTTCGAGTCGTTGTGGGTGCCGGAGCACTCGCACATTCCATTGTCACGCAAGACGCCGTATCCGGCTGGCGGCCCCCTGATCCGGCCCTACTACGACATCATGGACCCGTTCCTGGCGTTGAACACGGCGGCGACCGTGACGACGACGCTGAAGATCGGCACCGGCGTCTGCCTGATGAACCAGCGCGATCCCATCATCACCGCGAAGATGGTATCGACGCTGGACCAGCTGTCCGCCGGCCGCTTCCTGTTCGGCGTCGGCAACGGCTGGAACCAGGACGAGATGGAGAACCACGGCACAGTGTTCGCCACGCGCCACAAGCTGGCGCGCGAGCGCATCGAGGCGATGAAGGCGATCTGGACCCGCGACGAGGCCGCGTACCACGGAGAGTTCGTCCGCTTCGATGCCATGAACCAGTGGCCCAAGCCGGTGCAGAAACCGCATCCGCCGGTGATCGTAGGCGGCGCCTTCCCGTTCGCGGCGCGGCGCGCCATCCGCTACGGCAATGGCTGGATTCCGCGGGCCGATCGCCTCGAGAAAGACGGCGTCGGCACCCTGGTCGAGAAGTTCCGTGCCATGGCGCACGAGTCAGGGCGCGATCCGGCCGAGCTGCCGATCTCGATCTTCCGTGTGCCGGAGGACTTGGCGCGCCTGCGCTTCTGCCAGGAGATCGGCATCGACCGCGTGGTGTTCAGCCTGCCGGCGGAGCGCGAAGACGCCGTGCTGCCGATCCTGGACCGGTGGGCAACGCTCCAGCGACAGCTGGCGGGCTAGTACCTGGAATCGCTGGTCGCTAACACACCTGTCATCCCGAGCGTAGCGAGGGATCTCCCGCGAATGGCGCACCATGCGTCGATCGCGGGAGATCCCTCGCTACGCTCGGGATGACAGTCGCGACTCACCTTCCACCGATAGCCGATACAGCACCGCGGCACGCCGTCCTCCGCGCGGTGGGCAGATTGACAAGGTCGCGATTGACCCGCAGGCGTCACCCGTTCGATCCGCCTACAGATTCTTGGGGAACGCCGCGATCGCGACGGCGTACAGCGCATCGAGATTGACCCAGCCCCACAGCACCGCTTTGTTGCCGAACTCGCCCTCGATCTGACCGCTGGGCTGGAACTGCCGCTTCATGAAACCGGACTGGCCGCCGTTGCCCTGTCCGCCATCGGCCGTCAGCCATTCGTTGCCCTGCGCATTGACGATGACGCCGACATGCTGGAACTCGGTCGGTTTGTCGTAGTTGCCCAGAACATAGATGTCGCCTGGCAGCGGCCGATTGCCGGCAAACGGCACCCACGTGCGCACCGGCGCGTACTTGGCGTCAACCGTCTCGGCGAACTCCTTCCACTGGGTCATCGGCGAGGTCAGATAGCACAGCCCGATCTTGGGCACCGTCATCTTGAACGCCCCGGGCTGGCTCGGCAGCAGGACCGGAACACGCGTGAACACCCGGCCGGGAAATTCGCCGCAAGCCGTACCCAGCGCCGGCCTTTGACCGTTCGTCAGTTGGCCCTGTGGTGGCAACAGCTCCCGGCAGATCGCCATGAACCGCTGCCGGATGGGCGAGCTCGCGCCCGTCACCACGGGCGTCGCCGGTGCGGGCGCGCCGCCACCGCCGCCGGCCAGCAGCTTCGCCAGAACACCCAGCGTATTGAGCAACGCCAGCAACGCCTGCTCGGTGCGGCCGCCAGGATCGACGCGGCCGTCCGCCGCCATGCCGACGAGATTCTTGGCCTGAAACTGCCGGATCGCCGCATTTGTCATCGGGCCACACTGCCCGTCGGGGGTGAGCGCCGACTGCGGGCCGCCCTTGGCTTGCGGCACGGCGTTCAGAAGCCGCTGCACCAGTTGCACGTCGGCACGCTGGTTGACGCCGCCGAGCCCGACCGACCCGCGGATGACGTTACTGGGTATGACCATTCGAACTCCCCGTTTGACGATTCACTGACCGACGCGTCGTCGGATCACGCCGCGGCCTGGACATGCGGCATGGCCTCTTCACCCCTGAAAGGATCGGTGATCGTGCCTTGCGCGCCGGCGCGGCGCGTCCACCCTAGGGTTGATGCGGGCATCGGCGTGAATGGATAAGCGTGGCAATTTTGCCCTGCGACGGGCGGCACGCCAGGGAATGCCAGGCGCGGTCAGCCGCGCAGCGGCGGCAACGAGCCCGCGACCAGCCGGATCAGGTCGGCCTGCCGCGTGGTGCCGGTCTTGGCCAGGATCCGATTGAGATGCGTCTTGGCGGTCGCACGCCCGATGCCCAGTCGGCCGGCTGCCCGGTCCAGCCCGCCGCCATCGACCATGGCGTCCAGCAGCCGACCTTCGGCCGGCGTCAAACCATAGGCGCGCACGACGCCGTCCAGCCGGGACCACGGCCGCACCTCGGGATCGACGGCCATGACCATGGCGGCAAGCCGCCCATCGGAATCGATGTGATCCGTCACCCGGCGGCTGACCGGTACGACGCTCACCATCAGCGGCCGCCGTTCCCGCCGCCTCACGACCAGCTCCTGGATGGCATCAGGCCCATCATCACCATGCATCGACCGCACCAAGGCAGCCTGCAGCGTCGCATCGGTTGCAGCGTCCGGCGCCACCAGACAGCCGTCTCTCACGGTCAAGGCCTCCATCGATCCGAGCAATCGTTCAGCCGGTGGATTGGCGAGAACCAGGCAACCGTTGCGGTCGAGCATCATGACCGCATGCGTGACGACGCAGATCGCATCGCACAGTCCGCCGTGGCGATCGCTCAGCCTGTCGAGCCGCTGTGCCACGCGCAGCGCGCGGGTCATGGACGGCAGGAGGCGAACGAACCTGTCCATGTCCCGCCGCGAGAGGTCGGTCGTGCGCGGCGCGACGTGAAACCGGACCTGGTGCTCGCCCTGGCGATGCACGACGGCACTGAGGCAGTCGTGGAAGCCTTGCGGCGCGTACCAGTCGTTGAAGAATTCACTCTTCCGAAAGGCGCCGTCGGGCATCAGTGTCGATGACATCACCGCGTGGCCCAGGGCCGTGCGGTGCTGGGCCTGCAGCATCGGATCGAGACGCACGTAGTGGCCGAAATATCGTTCCACGTACGACGGATCGAAGCCAAGAGCGGCCAGCGTGAAGCCGTTCCGGCGATCGCTGACAACCATGCTGCCGGCGATCCCGTCGACCTGCTGCATCACGCGCGCGACGGCGGCCGGCCACTGCGTCGGATCAAGAGCGGCGTCCTGGATCAACCCGACCGTATCGAGTTCAGCGTCCACTGTCCTGCTGTGCCGGGTCATCCGCGCAACGGCGGCAGGGTGCCGGCGACGAGGCGGATCAGCTCGTTCTGGCGCGTGGTACCGGTCTTGGCCAGGATGCGGTTCAGATGGGTTTTCACCGTGGCCCGAGCGACGCCCAGCCGATCGGCGATGCCGTCCACCCCATCGCCGTCGATGACAGCGTCCAGCACCTTGCCCTCCGCCGCGGTCAGGCCATAGGCG
>DATEIF010000389.1:0-6095 GCA_035279205.1 Vineibacter sp. | reverse complement strand
GCGGACGGCTGTCGTCGTCATCGACATGCAGAACACGTTCTGTGCGCCGGGTGGTCCGGCCGAGGTGCCGACCTCGCGCGGCATCACCGCCGGCATCGACCGGCTGAACCATGCCGCCCGCGAACGCGGCATGCCGGTGATCTGGGTGCTGCACGCCAATACCCACTGGCGGGGCCGCAGCGACTGGGAGCTGTTCTTCAACCACGTGGTCGCCGACGAGGTGAAGGCGCGGACCATCGAGAGCCTGGCGGCCGGGCGCCAGGACGTCTGGTCGGAGCTGCACACGGAACCCGCCGACCTTGTCGTGTTCAAGAATCGCTACAGCGCACTGATCTCGGGTGCATCCAACCTCGAGCGCGTGCTGCGCAACCTCGGTGTCGACACGGTGCTGATCGCCGGCACCAAGACCAACGTCTGCTGCGAGGCGACGGCGCGCGATGCGATGATGCTCGATTTCAAGGTCGTGATGGTATCGGACTGTTGCGCCGCGCTGTCCGATGACGAGCATCGCGCCACGTTGGAGACGTTCATCCAGCAGTTCGGTGACGTGATGACGGCGGACGAGGTCATCGCCTGCCTTGATCGCGGCCGCAGCGACACATGACGCCGGTCGCCTACCATCGGCCTGCCGACCTCGCGGCCGTGCTGGCATTGCTGGCCGCCGACGAGGAGGCCCGGCCGCTGGCGGGCGGCCAGACGTTGGTGCCGATGCTCAATCTCGAGCTGCTGGCACCGACGGCGATCGTCTCGCTGATCGACGTTGCCGAACTGCGCGGGATCCGGCGCCTGGACGACGGCACGGTCCGGATCGGCGCAATGGAGACCCACGCCCGCATCGCCGCCAGCGACGCCTTCCGTGATGGGCAAGCCCTGATCCCGGACACCGCGCGGCAGATCGCGAGCCCGGCGATCCGCAATTTCGGCACCATCGGCGGCGCCTGCGCGCACGGCGATCCCGCCTCGGACTGGCCGGCGGCGCTGGTCGGCGCCGGTGCCACGATCGAGATCGCCGGCCGCGACGGCATCCGCAATGTCGCCGCCGAAGATTTTTTTCTGCAGTTCCTGACGACGGCGCTGGAGCCGGGTGAGCTGGTCACGGCGATCATCGTGCCGCCGTTGCCGGGGCGAGGGCGCTACTACCGCTTTGCGCGCGTCGATTCCGACTACCCGATTCTCTCCATCGCCTGCGTCGCCGATATCGCCGGCGGCCTCTGCCGCTTCGTGCGGTTGGCGGCTGGCGCCTGCGGTCCGACGCCTGTCCGGGTCGCGACGGCCGAAGCGCTGCTGGCCGGCCGTCCACGCGATGCCGCTCGGGTGCGGCAAGCAGGAACGATGCTCGCCGAGGCTGCCGAGCCGATCGACGACGTCCGCGGCAGCGCCGACTATCGCCGTCGCATCCTGCCCGGGCTGATCGCGCGCGTCCTGGACGAGGTGGCCGGCCCATGATCACGACGACATTGACGGTCAACGATCGTGTCCACGCCGTCACGGTCGAGGCGACGGCGACGGTCCTCGATGTCTTGCGCGACCATCTCGGCCTGACGGGCGCCAAGCGCGGCTGCAATTACGGCGTCTGCGGTACCTGCAGCGTGCTGATCGACGGCAGGCTGGCGCGCGCCTGCCTGTCCCTGGCCGCCAACTGTGCGGGGCGCGCGGTCACGACGATCGAGGCGATCGGGCAGGGCGAGGCGCTCGATCCGCTGCAGCGCCGCCTGGTCGAGACCGGCGCCGTGCAGTGCGGCTTCTGCAGCCCGGCCATGGTGCTGGCGATCAAGGCGCTGCTGGCGGTCAACCCGCATCCGACCGCGGCGGAGATCGGCGCTGCGATCTCCGGCAACATCTGCCGTTGTTCGGGCTATGGCGCGATCGTCGAGGCGGTGATGCGCGCGACCGGAGGCGCAGCGCCATGACGGACATGACCGTGGTGGGCCAGTCGGCCCCGCGCCTGGAAGGGCATGAGAAGATCACCGGCCGCACGGTCTATGTCGATGACATGCAACGGTCCGGCATGCTGCATGCGGCGGTGTTGCGCTCGCCCTATGCCCATGCGCGGCTGGTGTCGGTGGACGTGACGGCGGCGCGTGCCCTGCCGGGGGTCCATGGCGTGCTGACCGGCGCGGATTTTCCCCATCGCTACGGCGCCTTCGTCCAGGATGAAGTGGCGCTGGCGCAGGGCAAGGTTCGCTACGTGGGTGAACCCGTGGCGGTGGTGGCTGCCGACACGCTGGCCCTGGCGCGCCAGGCGCTGGGCTTGATCGCGATCGACTACCAGGAATTGCCCGCCGTGATGACGCCTGTTGAGGCGCTGGCGCCGGACGCACCGCTGGTGCACGACGATTTCGCTGCCTACGGACGCCGCGTTGCCGTGCCGCTGCCCGCCAATGTCTGCGCCGCGACCACGATCGCCGAGGGCGACGTCGAGGCGGCCTTCGCCGGCTGCGACGTGGTGATCGAAGGCACCTACGAGACCCAGGCCCAGGTCCACTGCTATCTCGAGCCCTGTGGCGCGCTGGCCGAGGCCGATGCCGCCGGCAAGGTCACCGTGTGGTCGTCATGCCAGTCGGTGTTCCGGGTGCAGGCGACCGTGGCCGAGGTGCTGGGCATGCCGATGTCGCGCGTCCGGGCCATCGCGACCCGTGTCGGTGGCGCGTTCGGCGGCAAGTCCGACGTGACCGTGCAGCCGCTGGCTGCATTGCTGGCGGTGCGCACCCGCCGGCCGGTCAAGCTGGTGCTGAGTCGCGACGACGATTTCATGATGATGCGCACGCGGCACCCGGCGACGATCTGGATGAAGACTGGGGCGATGGCCGATGGCCGGCTGGTGGCGCGGGCGGCCCGCGTCACCCTCGACGGCGGCGCTTATGCCGAGGATTCGTCAGCCGTGCTGGGCTTCGCCCTGCTGATCGCACGCGGTCCCTATCGCATCGACCATATCCGGATGGAAGGGCAGGTCGCCTACACCAACCGCCTGCGCGCAGCCGGGTTCCGCGGCTACGGCAACCCGCAGGTCACCTTCGCCGGCGAATGCCAGGTCGACGAGATCGCCGCCCGTCTCGGACGCGATCCGATCGACCTGCGCCTGCAGAATGCGGTGCGCGCCGGGGATCGCTGGGTCGGCGGCCAGGCGATCGAGGCCTGCGGCTTCGCCGAATGCCTCGAGAAGCTGCGTGACGCGTTGCCGCCGCGCATGCCGGGTCGCGGCATCGGCGTGGCCTGCGTCACCCATATCTCCGGTATCCTCTCGACCAGCGCCATCGTGCGCGTGCTGGAAGACGGCACGGTGACGCTCAACACCGGCGCGGTCGATCTGGGCGAGGGGGCCGATACCGTGCTGGCGCAGATCTGCGCCGAGACGCTGAAGATCCCGCTGGACCGCATCAACTACACGGTGCCCGACACCGACGGCTCGCCCTACAACTGGTCGACCGGCGGCTCGCGCGTCACCTACATGGTCGGGCGGGCGGTCGCGGGTGCCGCGGGCCAGGCCCGCGATCGATTGTTCCAGCATGCCGCCGAGATGCTGGAGTGCGCGACGGGTGATCTCGAGCTGCGTGTCGGCGGTCGCGTCGGCATCGTCGGCGTGCCGGGGGCCGAAGTGCCGTTTCGCGACATCTCCGGCCGCGCTCACTGGGTCGCCGGCGGCCCGATCATCGGCACGACCTCGGTGATGTTCGAGGGTGGCGGTTTCGATCCCAAGCGCAGTGCCGTGACCGGCAATGGCATCGGCAAGCTCGGCACGTTCGTCTTCGGCGCGCAGGCGGCCGAGGTCGAGGTCGACGACGTGACCGGCCAGATCGCGGTGCGCCGGATCTGGGCCGCGCACGATGTCGGCCGCGCGATCAATCCGACGGCGGTCGAAGGCCAGATCGCGGGCGGCATTGTCCAGGGCCTGGGCTATGCCCTCTACGAGGATCTGCGCTTCGACGGATCCAACCCGGCCAATCCGACGCTGATGGACTACAAGGTGCCCGGCGCGCTCGACGTCCCTGAAATCACCCCGATCATCGTCGAGCACCCCGAGCCGTCCGGGCCATTCGGCGCCAAGGGCATCGGCGAGCCGCCGCTGGTGCCGGTCGCGCCGGCCATCGCCAACGCGGTGGCGGATGCACGCGGCGTGCGGATGAGGGCACTTCCGATGACCCCCGAACGCGTGCTCGCCGCACTGGACGGTGGTTCGATCAAACCGTCATCCCGAGCGTAACGAGGGATCCAGGGGCGACACATCGTTTGATGGAAGCAACGGCTACTGTCGTCCTGAGCGAAGCGAAGGACCCTGCGGTGCGCCAACCCGCACGAAACGTGCGGTCATGAGAAGGAAGACTTCACCACAGAGGCACAGAGGGCACAGAGAAACACAGAGGACAATCTTCGCGCGCGCCGAAGGTGCGCCATAGTTTTATCTCTGTGTGCCTCTGTGTCCTCTGTGCCTCTGTGGTGAAGCCTTCATTCCGCGCATGGCAGCTGGTGCGGTCGGCGCACCGCAAGATCCTTCGGGCCCCAGACGACCGTCACCGTGGCACGACGGCCGTTGCCTGGATCTCGACCTTGGCCTGGTCTTCCATGAGCGCCACCACCTGGACCGCGGCCATGGTCGGGAAGTGGCGTCCGACGACGTCGCGGTAGGCTTTGCCGATGCCGTCGAGATTGGCGAGATAGTCCTTCTTGTCCGTCAGGTACCAGGTCATCGACACGATGTGCTCCGGCCCGGCACCGGCTTCGCCCAGAACCTCGACGACATTCAACAGGGTCTGGCGCACCTGGCCGACGAGATCATCGCACTCGAACCGGTTCTGCCGGTTCCAGCCGATCTGCCCGGCGACGAAGACGGACCTGCCCTCAGCCGCTATGCCGTTGGCGTAGCCCTTGGGTTTGGCCCAGCCGGCGGGCTGCAGGATCGTGTGCATCGTCATGATCGTTCCTGGTTCCTCAGCTGGAAGCGCTGGATCTTGCCCGTCTGCGTCTTGGGCAGGGCCGATGTGAACTTTACCGAGCGCGGATACTTGTAGGGCGCGATCGTTGCCTTGACGTGATCCTGCAGCCGCTTCACGGTCTCGCCGTCATCAGGCACGCCGTCGGCCAGCACGACATGGGCTTCCACGATCTGGCCGCGGTCGGTGTCGGCGACGCCGATGACGGCGCATTCGCGCACGTCGGGATGCGTCAGCAGTGCGGCCTCGACCTCCGGGCCGGCGATGTTGTAGCCGGCCGACACGATCATGTCGTCCGACCGCGCGGCGAAGTGGAAGAAGCCCGCCTCGTCCTGGGAGAAGGAGTCGCCCGTGAGGTTCCAGCCATCGCGGACGTAGGCGCGCTGCCGGGCATCGGCGAGATAGCGGCAGCCGGTCGGGCCGCGCACCGCGAGTCGGCCCACCGTGCCGCGCGGCAGCTCGTTCATGTCGTCGTCGACGATCTTGGCTTCGTATCCGCGCAGCGGCTTGCCGGTCGAACCGGGCGCCAGGTCATCGAGCCGGTTGGAGATGAAGATGTGCAGCATCTCGGTGGCGCCGATGCCGTCGAGGATCGGCTTGCCGGTTCTTTGCATCCAGTCGTTGAACACCGGGGTCGGCAGGGTCTCGCCGGCCGAGACGGCCAGGCGCAGCGAGGAAAGATCGGCGCCCTTGTCCATGGCCGCCAGCATGGCGCGGTAGGCCGTGGGCGCCGTGAAGCTGATGGTGGCGCGGTAGGTTTCGATAATCTCGATCATGTTCGCGGGCGAGGCGTTCTCCAGAAGCGTCGCCGCCGCACCGAAGCGCAGGGGGAAGATGGCCAGGCCGCCCAGGCCGAAGGTGAACGCCAGCGGTGGCGAGCCCACGAAGACGTCATCCGGCGTCACCCCCAGCACGTCGTGGGCATAGCCGTCGGCGATCACCAGCAGGTCGCGATGGAAATGCATCGTGGCCTTCGGCACGCCGGTCGTGCCCGAGGTGAAGCCCAGCAGGGCCACGTCGTCGCGCCCGGTGGCGACGGCCTCGAAGCGGACCGACTTGTTGAGCGCGATGCGGTCGAGCTCGGCGTCGTGGTTGGCCGTGCCGTCGAAGCCCACGACCTGCTCGAGGTACGGGCTGTCCTTGGCGCAGGCCACCAGCTCGTCCATC
>DATEIF010000388.1:0-7267 GCA_035279205.1 Vineibacter sp. | reverse complement strand
GGCCTACCGCGCGCCCGGCGCGCCGATCGGGGCCTATGCGGTCGAATGCGTGATGGACGAGCTGGCCCAGGCCCTCAAGATGGACCCGCTGGAGCTGCGCCTGAAGAACGCCGCCAAGCAGGGAACCAAGGCGGCTTATGGTCCGGTCTTCCCGGTCATCGGCTACGAGCAGACCTTGAAGGCCGCGCGCGAGCATCCGCACTACAAGGCGCCGCTGGGACCCAACCAGGGGCGTGGCGTGGCCAGCGGCTTCTGGTTCAATGCCGGTGGCGAGTCGAGCGCGCAGGTCAATATCAACGAGGACGGCTCGGTCGTGGTGATCACGGGCCATCCCGATATCGGCGGCTCGCGTGCGTCCACGGCCAACATCGCGGCCGAGCTGCTGGGTATCGACCACGGCAAGGTGCAGGTGCTGATCGGCGATACCAGCAGCATCGGCTTCAGCAACCTGACCGGCGGCAGCCGCGTGACCTTCGCCTCGGCCATGGTGGTCACGCAATCGACGGAGCAGGTGATCACCACGCTGCGCCAGCGCGCGGCGAAGATCTGGAAGATCGACCCTGACGCCGTCACCTGGGAGAACGGCGAAGCGCGTCCGGCCGGCGACAACGCCGGCAAGTTCGATCCGCTGTCGCTGGCCCAGATCGCGGCCAAGGCCAGCGAGACGGGCGGTCCGATCGGTGCCGGTGTGTCGCTGAACACGACGGGTGCCGAAGGCGGGTTTGCGACGCAGATCTGTGACGTCGAGGTCGACCGCGCGACCGGCAAGGTTTCCGTCACGCGCTTCACCTGCTTCCAGGATGTCGGGCGCGCGATCCACCCGGACTATGTCGAGGGCCAGATGCAGGGCGGCATGGCGCAGGGCGTCGGCTGGGCGCTCAACGAGGAATACATCTACGATAAGAACGGCCGCGTCGATAACCCGAGCTTCCTCGACTATCGCATGCCTGTGGCGTCGGACCTGCCGATGCTCGATACGGTCATCATCGAGGTGCCCAACCCGAAGCATCCGCAGGGCGTGCGCGGCGTCGGCGAGGTGCCCCTGGTGCCGTCGCTGGCGGCGGTCGCCAATGCTCTCCACAGCGCATTGGGCCATCGCTTCGACAGCCTGCCCATGTCACCGCCAAAGGTGCTGGAGGCACTGGAGCCGGCCGGGGCCTGATCTTCCTCCCCAGCTTTGCTGGGAGGTGCCCCGAAGGGGCGGAGGGGACGCGACGTGGTTTAGGTAATAAAGACCACGTGGGCTCCCCCTCCGGCCTTCGGCCACCTTCCCCAACGACGTTGGGGAAGGGTGTCAGTCCATCACTGCGGCGTGGCTGGGACCCGCGGCAGCCTGGCGCGGCGGACGCATCAGGACGAGCAGCGGGATCACGACCAGGCAGACTAGCATCATCAGCTTGAAGTCGTTGATGTAGGCGATGATGGAGGCCTGCTGGTTGATGGCGGCATCGAGCGCCACGCGCCCCGGCGTGGTGTGCAGGTTCCAGAATCCGCCGCCCGCACCGGCCTGCAGCAGGCGGTTGAACGGGCTGATGTCGCCGGCCAGCTGGCTGTGCATGACCTGGATGCTCTCCTCGCGCACCAGGGTGGTGAGCGAGATGCCGATGGCGGCGCCGACATTGCGCACGAGGCTCCACAGCGCCGTGCCGTCAGTGCGCAGCTCCCCGGCCAGGGTCGAGAAAGCGACCAGCTGCAGCGGGATGAAGATCAGGCCCAGCCCGAAGCCCTGCGCGATGGTCGAGATCACCAGCGTCCGTTCCGAAACGTCGGGTGTCCAGCCGGTCATCTGCCACATGGTGGCGCCGACGGTCAGCAGGCCGGCCAGCATCACCAGACGTGGATCGACGCGGTTGGACAGGCGGCCGGCCAGCATCATCGCCGCCATGGTGCCCAGGCCGCGCGGCGCCATCAGCAGTCCGGCGGTAAAGACAGGATAGCCGGCCAGGGTCTGCAGATAGGGCGCCAGCAGCGCGGCACTGGCCAGCAGGATCATGCCTACCGCGAACATGACGACCATGGCCATGATCAGGTTGCGGTCGCGGAACAGGCGCGGCGGGATGAAAGGCTTCTTGGCCGTCAGCATGTGCACGACGAACCAGTAGAAGCCCAGGCCGGCGAGCACGGTCTCGATGATGATCTCGCTGGAGCCGAACCAGTCCTTCTGCTGGCCGCGGTCGAGCATGAGCTGCAGCCCGCCCAGGCCCAGGCTGAGCGCGCCGAAGCCGATCCAGTCGAACTTCAGCGGCTGGCGGTCGGTTTCCGGCAAGAAGATCAGCAGGCCGGCGATGGCGGCGACGCCGAACGGCAGGTTGACGTAGAAGACCCAGCGCCAGTCGTAGATGTCGGTGAGGTAGCCGCCCAAGGTCGGTCCCAGGATGGGCCCGATCATCACGCCCATGCCCCACAGCGCCATGGCCGAGCCGCGCTTCTCCGGCGGGTAGATGTCGAGCAGCGTGGTCTGCGACAGCGGCACCAGCACGGCGCCGAACAATCCCTGCAAGAGGCGGAACAGCACCATCTCGACCAGCGACGTGGCGAGCCCGCACAGCATCGACGCAATCGTGAAGCCGGCCAGGCCGACGATGAACAGGCGCTTGCGGCCCAGGCGCGTGGCCAGCCAGCCGACGGGCGCAGTCGCGATCGCCGATGCGACGATATAGGAGGTCAGCACCCAGGTGATCTGGTCGGCCGTTGCCGCCAGGCTGCCCTGCATGTAGGGCAGCGCAACGTTGGCGATGGTGCTGTCCAGCGCCTGCATCAGCGTGGCGGCCATCGTGCAGGCCGTGATGATCGCCCGTCCGCGCAGGGCGGTGGGGGAGGGGGTTGCCGTGGTGCTCATGGCTCTTCTCTTCACCTCTCCCGCAAGGGGGAGAGGTCGGCGCGAAGCGCCGGGTGAGGGCTTCACGCACAACGCTTCGTCTGTAGTCCCTCACCTTCCCATCGCTGCGCGATGGGCCCCTTCCTCTCCCGCTCGCGGGAGAGGAAAAATCACAAAATGTCCGACAGGTGCCGGCGGTGGCCGGTGTCGACGTCGACGATGACGCTCATGCCGGCGCGCAGCGGCGGATCGCCGGCCTTGCGGTCGACGACGATGCGCAAGGGGATGCGCTGCACGACCTTGACCCAGTTGCCGCTGGCGTTCTGCGCCGGCAGCACCGAGAACTCCGCACCGCTGGCGGGGCTCACGACATCGACGGTGCCGGCCCAGACGCGACCCGGATACGTATCGATCTCGACCGTGACGCGATCGCCGGGTTTCACCCAGGTGAGGTCGGTCTCCTTCATGTTGGCTTCGATCCAGACCTGGTCGGTCGATACCAGCGCCATGGCGGCGGCGTCGGCAGCCAGGTACATGCCGGGCTGCAAGGTATCGACCTTGCTGACGATGCCGTCGAACGGCGCCCGCACCGTGCTGTGATCGAGCTGGCGCTGCGCTTCGTCGACCTGTGCCTTGGCCTGCAGATATTGCGGGTGGTCGGCGACGGCGATGTCGGGATTGCCGCCCAGCTTGGCGATCTGGGTCTGTGCCTGCTGGCGCAGGGAGGCCAGGGTCTGGCGCGCGGCGTCGTACTTGAAGCGCGCATCATCGTAGGTCGATTGCGAGATGCTGCCGCCGGTGACCAGCGCCGCGTAGCGGCGGAACTGAGCCTCGGCCTGGTCGACCTGCGCCTGCTGCGCCTCGGCGTCGCGCAGCATGCGCCGATAGTCCTGCTTCATGGCCTCGATCGACAGTGCTGTCTGCGCCAGCTGCGCCTTGGCGCCAGCCAGCGCGATGTCGTACTGCCGCGGATCAAGGCGGAAGAGCACGTCGCCCTTGCGCACGACCTGGCCTTCGCGGACGTCGACGCCGGCCACGATGCCGGGCACATCGGTTGACACCAGCAGCTTGGCGGCGCGGACATACGCGTCATCGGTCGAGACATAGCGGCCACCGGTCAGCCATAGGTAGCCGCCGGCCAGCAGCACCACGACCAGACCGCCGATCATCAGGACAGGCCGCAAGACGCGGCGCGATGTCCACCACGGCGGCGATCCCGATGTCGTGGGCTGTCCGGTCGTCTCGTCCTTGTCTTCTTCCTGTTCCGGCGGGGGCGTCGGCGCCTTGTCTTCCACGCGCTCTTTCAGCGCGCGCAGGGCGGTGGTTGATTTGCTCATGGCAGCACCTTTCAGGCAGCCTGATCCGCGGCGTTCCCTGTCGTCAGGATCGTTTTCATCCGCAGCAGGCCATCGACGATCGTGTCGATGACCTCGGGCTGCATGCCCTGCGTGATGAAAGCGTTCAGCTCGGCGCGGTAGGCGTGGATTTCCTCGATCAGCGGCTGTGCCGCCGGCTGCAAATGCAGTCGCCAGACCCGTCGATCCTTGGCATCGGGCCGGCGCTCGACCAGGCCACGCTTCTCCAGGCGGTCGACCAGGCGGGCGATGGTGATCGGCTCGACCTCGACGATGGCGGCCAACTCGTTCTGCGACAGGCCCGGTTGTCGCTCCAGGCGCGCCAGGACGACCCATTGCGCCCGCGTCATTCCGTGCGCCCGGGCACGCCGGTCGGCATGCACGCGGACCAGACGGCCCACGTCATGGATCAGGAAGAGAACGTCGCGATCGAGTGATTTTAGCATCATCACTTACCATAGATAACGATAACATAAGCAGCGTTATTAAATTGGCAAGGGATGGCATCCCTCGCGTTTGCATGGCGGCGGTGCAGTTAAGAGGTACTGCGGCGAACGAGTTTGCCGATTGGGCGTTCGTGGCTCGCCCAGAAGGGGCACTGCGGGCAGGTGGTCCCGTCGGGGTAGTCGACGCCTTCCTCATGAGGGCATCCCATGATTCCCTCGCCCATGGCGATGGACTGGGCGCCCTGTGCCCGGATGAAGGCGAGCATGGCGCGTTGAACGCCGCTGTCGTGCCGGACGTCCGCGCGTTCGGAGAACCACCGCTGGAGTTCGGCGGCGTCCTCGCCGTCGGCCATGATGATTCCGACGGCTACCTTCGTGGCGCGGCTGTCATCGGGACCATAGTAGGCGATGGTTGCGACCGGATAGCCGCTGAAGCCGCGGCGCGCTTTCTTGATCAGGGCCCTGGCGTATCGGTCGTCGAACGCCATGCCGCGGATCAGCCGCCGGTCACGCTCATGTGGCGCGGCACGGCCGGCCGCTGGCGGCGTCGGTCGATCACGAAATCGTGGCCCTTGGGCTTGCGGCCGATGGCCTCGTGGATGGCGGCGATCAGCGGTTCGTCGCTCTCGCTCTGGCGCAGCGGGGCGCGCAGGTCGGCGGCGTCCTCCTGGCCCAGGCACATGTAGAGGGTGCCGGTGCAGGTGAGACGCACGCGATTGCACGCCTCGCAGAAATTGTGGGTCAGCGGCGTGATGAAGCCCAGCCGGCCGCCGGTCTCCTCCACACGCACGTAGCGGGCCGGGCCGCCCGACGTGTAGTCGAGGTCGGTGAGCGTCCAGCGCCGCGCCAGGTCGGTGCGGGCCATGGATAGTGGCAGGTACTGATCGAGGCGGGTGGCTGTGCCGATCTCGCCCATGGGCATGACCTCGATCAGGGTCAGGTCCATGCCGCGCCCGTGGCTCCAGCGGATCAGGTCGTCGAACTCGCCGTCGTTGACCCCCTTCAGGGCCACGGCGTTGATCTTGATCTGCAGCCCGGCCTGCTGGGCGGCATCGATGCCGCGCATGACCTGTGCCAGGTCACCCCACCGCGTGAGCTCGCGGAACTTGCCGGCATCCAGCGTGTCGAGCGAGACGTTGATGCGCTTCACGCCCAGCCGTGCCAGCTCGTCGGCATGCTTGGCAAGCTGGCTGCCGTTGGTGGTGAGCGTCAGCTCCTCCAGCCCGCCGCCGCCGAGATAGCCGGCAAGCCCCTGGACCAGCGACATCACATTCTTGCGCACCAGCGGCTCACCGCCCGTCAGTCGCAGCTTTTTGACGCCCAGCCCGATGAAGGCGGCGCAGACGCGCTCCAGCTCCTCCAGGGTCAGAAGCTCGGCCTTGGGCAGGAACGTCATGTCCTCCGCCATGCAATAGACACAGCGGAAGTCGCAGCGGTCCGTCACCGAGACGCGCAGATACGAAATGGAACGGCCGAACGGGTCGATCATGCCCGACAATGTAGGTCGGGATTGGCCGGGTTTCGACCCCAAAATGGACGCGGGATTGGCCCCTTAGGACTCTCCTCGCCCCGCGGAGCGGGGAGAGGAAGGGGCCCATGCCGAAGGCATGGGAAGGTGAGGGGTAGGAACGTCTGGGCCATGCGCCGACAAGTAGAGGCTGGCCGTTCGTACCCCTCACCCTCCCATCGTGCTGCGCACGATGGGCCCCTCCCTCTCCCCCCTCTCGCGGGGCGAGGGGGTCAATCCACGATCATCCGCTCCAAGCTCGCCAGCGCATCGGCTTCGGCGGGCGGCTTGTCCCAGCGGATGCGGTGCACGCGTGGGAAGCGCATGGCGACGCCCGATTTGTGTCGGGTCGAGCGGTGGACGCTGTCGAAGGCGATCTCCAGCACCAGACCCGGCGCGACCTCGCGTACCGGGCCGAAGCGGTTGGTGGTGTGGTCGCGCACCCATTTGTCGAGCTTCATCAGCTCGGCATCGGTGAATCCGAAATAGGCCTTGCCCACCGGTACCAGCTCCGGCGCGGCGCCGTCGGTCGCACGCCAGCAGCCGAACGTGTAGTCGGAATAGAACGAGCTGCGCTTGCCGTGCCCGCGCTGGGCATACATCAGCACGCAATCCACGGTGAGCGCCGAGCGTTTCCATTTGAACCACGGCCCTTTGGGTCGGCCGGCAACATAAGGGCTGTCACGACGCTTGAGCATCAGCCCTTCGATGCCGGCTTCGCGCGTGCCGGCGCGAATGGCGGCAAGCTCGTCCCACGAGTCGAACGGCACCAGCGGAGACAGGTCCAATCGCGGCCGCGGGCGTGCGGCGTACCAGGCCTCCAGGCGGGCGCGGCGATCGTCGAAGGGCAATGCGCGCAGGTCCTCGCCGTCGATCATGAGGGCATCGTAGAGGCGGACATGCGCCGGATGGTCCTGCATGAGCTTGGCGGTGGTCTGCTTGCGGTTCAGGCGCTGCTGCAGATCGTTGAACGGCGCCACGCGCACGCCGCCGTCGTCGGTCGGATGCGCCACCAGCAGTTCGCCGTCTAGCACGGCGTTGAAATCCATGGCCTCGACGATATCGGGAAACGCCGACGCCGCCTCATCGGCGGCGCGCGAGAAAATGCGCCGATGGCTTGGCCCGGCAACAAGCTGGACGC